>JBHIER010000014.1:0-17507 GCA_046760705.1 bacterium | reverse complement strand
ATCTCCCTCAAGGCCTGCATCTTCTCGGCCGGAGTCTTGGCTTCCCTGTATCGCTCTTCAGCAGCTAAATATTGAGGCGGAAGATTGGCTGGCATAATAAAGGGTCAGTTTTGCGTCTCTTCCCGAAATTTCGGGAGATTGGACGTCTTCAAAACGTAACTCGCTTGTGACAAAGTTGTCCCAAGAAGACGGATAGACTTTTATATCCCCGAAGACATGAGAGGCATAGATCCTCAGCCTCTTCGCAGCTTGATCGTACCCTTCTGAGTCATAATTGAGCGCCGGAAAAAGGCCGCTCTGTCTGTTCTCAAAAATTGCGACATCTCCGGCCAACCCGAACACTGTGTACCCCTCCGTCACTCCTTGGTCCCTGCCCTTTTGACTTGAGAACAATCCACAGTCCGATAAAGATAAGGACCAAAGGCCAGAGGGTGGAGATCAGATCGCCCACATCGATGAGACCGATATTGCCGAGGAAGAAAAGCCCTCCGACAATGATGAAGAGCAAGCCCCAGAAGTGGCCGTGGCGTCGATCACCTTTGTGGGTTCCCACCGTGTGCCCCCTGAACTGTTTGAGAACCGAAAAGCTTCTGAGAAGTCACCGTTTTTTCACCGGATTGAGGTAGCCGTGCAAACTCGATCGTGGGTGCTGAAGGGTGATGAAGGCTTTGGGATCGACCGATTCAACCAAGGAGAGCAGCGATTTTACCTGCCTCCGGCGAACGAGGGAATGAATGATTTTGACGGGGCCTTCCTTGCCCCGAGCATCGATGACGGAAGCCCCGAATCCGTTGGCCCACAGCTTGGCCGCAATGGCCTCGGCTGCCCCCCGAGAAACGATCCGGGCCAGCGAGTATCCCAGCGACAGCCTCTCCTCGATGGATATTCCGATGAATGTCCCAAAGGCGAACCCTCCGGAATAGCCCAGGACGTGCCACACATCGGTGATGGAGCCGATCACTTTGGAGATGGCCAGAATGAAGATGGTCACCTCGACAAAACCCACCGCGGCGGCGTAATAACGCCGCCCCTGAACGATGAGGAACATCCTCAAGGTGCCGAGACTCATGTCACACGTTCGCATCCAGAAGACGAGCAACCCACCCAAAACAGCCTCCATGTCGCACCTCCCTGAGAGAAATATCCCATCTCACATTTCAATTAATGGATTTTGGCCCTGGAATGCAACTAAAAAATGGGCCGAGAGAAGACGGCCTGGGGTAGGGAATGAATCAAACAGAAGGGGCAAGTATCGTTCAAACGGCCTTACTCCACCCAATAGAGGATCCGGCCGCAATTTTCGCACGTTCTGATGAGATCCTCCTGTCCGCGGCAGGCGACCTCGGTGGGGAGTCTCACGAAACAGCCCAGGCAGATACCGCCTCTCACCGGTACAATGGCCTGCCTGTACCGCTTAGAGGCTCGTTCATAGGTCCTCAGAAAGGTGTGGTCGATCTTGGCTGCGAGTTCATCTCTCGTCTCCCGGAGCTTATCCAGGCCGTCCATCTTAAACCCCATCTTCGTCTCGCTCCTGGCGAACTCAGTATTCGTCGCATCGGCGATCATCTGATCCAAATCCTGCAGAACAATCAGATCTCTCAGTTGTTCTATCACCCTCAGCCTCCTCCTTCGATGATATTTTTAAACTCCTGGAACGTGTTGGCCCGAAGAAGTCCATCTCGAACCTTTTTTCTCCTCAACATCTCCACAAGTTTCCCTAAAACCACCAGATAGAGATTCTGTGGGTCCTGGGGAGGGGCGATAATCATAAAAATCAGATGAACCCGTCCACCATCCATGGCTTCGAACTCGATACCACGGTCCGACTTGCCAAAGACGATGATCAATTTTGTGGAGGCCAGGGATCTTCCGTGGGGGATGGCAATGCCTTTCCCGATCCCGGTGCTTCCGAGGCTCTCCCTCTGGCGCAGCATCTCCAAGACAATCTCCTTGTCTTTGATCTTTGTGTGGGAGACGAGAAGATCGACCAATTCGATCAGAACTTCCTCCTTCGTCTGAGCTTTCAGGTGGGGAACAAACAGATTTTCCTCAAAGAGAGAAGCTAAGTCACGATTTTCCATACTTTTTACTCCACGATGGGCCATGACGGGAATATTCACCATGCTCTATATGCTGAAGCGCACTCTCTTGGAACTATCCCTATCATAACAATAATATTATGAGAAAAGCAACCATTGTCAATAGAAAAATGTGTGAGTATCCTCGGGGACGTGTGTGTTTAGAGTTTTTTATACTTGACTTCATTTTTTCGATCTTTTAAATTTAGATCTTGAAATGCCCCCTCGTCTAATGGCAGGACAGCGGACTCTGGATCCGTGAATCGAGGTTCGAATCCTTGGGGGGCAGCCAAAATGAGAGCATGGGGCGGAGCCTGAAGGTCGGTTCCGCTCCCGGATAGAAAAGTGGCGGTATCGTCTAGCCTGGTTTAGGACGCCGGCCTCTCACGCCGGTAACAGGGGTTCAAATCCCCTTACCGCTACCAGAGGCGCCCATAGCTCAATTGGATAGAGCGTCTGACTACGGATCAGAAGGTTGGGGGTTCAAGTCCCTCTGGGCGCGCCATCATAAGGAATCGGCTTGAGGGCCGATTCCTTACCGCCTTTAAGATGGGGACACCGTACTTATTCGTTGAACAGACAACCTCTTTCTGAGATGAGGACTATCAGACCTATGTAGATCTGAACCCCATCTGTCTCAGAAAAGAACTTGTTAGCGGGAACTGGTTCAGCGGGGAGCTAAGGGTGTCTCCTAAGACACAATACACTCAAGAAAAAACTTTGCTGCAATGGCCCGGTCATTACTTGATGGGCCAAAAATCTATCATCTGCCCTGAAGGAGACAATAGAGAGTAGGTACAAAAAAGGGGTGGAAGGATCTCTGTGGTGGCCTTGAGAACGGCTTTCTCCCCCTCCCGAAGATGCCTCACCGAATTCTCCACCACCACGATGGTATTCTCCACCAAGATTCCGATGGCTGCGGCCGAGCCCCGACCACAGTCCCGGAAATGGGCGAGAGGACGGAGATGTCGCTGAACTCGGTGCCAAGAGGGCTGTCGGCGGAGAGGACCTCGGCCTCCCCTCGTCGGACAGTGGCTCTCAACTCCCCCTCCTTGACTCGATGCCCCGGAAGTTTCTCCAAGTAGATCACCCGGCCCCCGAACTGGGAACTCAACCCGGGTTGAACGGGAAAAGTCCAACCGTATCCGAGGATTAAGCCTTACCCTTGCCTCCTCCAGAGAAGCCCTCTCGGATTCCAATTCAGCATCTACCCGCTCCATTTCAGCCTTGACTCTGAGCAGATCAAGCTCCGTTCTGATTCCTGTGTTCCGAAGAGATTGTACTACCTCAAGATGATGACGGATGTACTCCAACGCCCTTTCTCCGGTCAGGTATTCTGTCTGTTTGGTCAGGAGAACAAAATAGGCAGTCTTAACCTGGCACACCAGAAAGTCTTCGGCCCTTTTCTGAACAAATCTTGCCTCGTCCAGCCTCGCTTTCCCCGCCTTAGAGTACCTCAGAAGAGACTTCTGCAGGTCTAAGGGGAGATTTATGGAGAGCTGGGAGATATTGAACGCAAAGGGTTTCGCCTCCTCCCTCCGGGGGCAGGCCATCGAGTCGACCTCAGGCAGCATGACTGCCTTGTCCCTTGTGTACTCGGCCTCTTTTTCAATAACGTCCCTTTCGGCCGCCTGAATTGGCTGCAGATAAACATCCAGCTTATTATTGGGGTGATCGACCAATATTCTTCCGGCGAGATTGTCCCCCTTTAAACCCGGTGTCTGCGTGCTGGCAATGAATCCACTGACCTCCAGGCTTTTGTCCCCCAGAAGGGTTCCCGTCAAATAACTAAAGTCCACTCCACCGGCTCGGTTCCAATGGCCTCCTCTTTCCGCTTTGTTGGTGAAGATGAATCCGACGGTGGAACTTCGCAGCACATCCCGCTTGACTCGCACCACGGCAAAGTTTGAGGATCGGGTTAAGCCCTTCTTGGCCGTCTGAATATTGAGTAGCCCAAGGTTGTACCTCCCCACCTTTCCCGTCACCCTTCCACCTGCCATAATAGGGATAGCTTCGCCTGCTTCGGATAAGCCAATTCGGCGGCTGCAAAACACCTGCGCCCGATGACTCGCTCCGAAGCGAAAAGTCCCCGCACCTTCTAAAAAGAAATCCCGTTTTTCAGGGTAAAACAGGTCAAAACGGGTGAGATTGATCATACACTGCTATCCGGGGCAAAGCCTTTTTCAGCGCCAGCCCCATTGGGCTTGATTTGGAAATAGAAGGCATTGCGACGATCATGGAAAGTGTCCAGGACAAAAGTAAAATTATCATCGGCCCGCAATTCCCCATCTCGCTGCATCTGAGTGGCAATGATCTTTTCAGGCTCAGAATCGTAACAACAGATCCCTCCGTAAAGGTTCTTCCCATCATAGATAACTTTTACCTCCGTCGATTCCAACGCCTTCGCCCCCTCTCTGGGCTCCTTCTGGAAGAAACCCTGTACCGCTGCGGCTCTATCCCAACAGTCCTCCTGCAACTCGCCGTCCAGCCTGGGCCCTGTTTGCACCTTGGCTGCCGTAATCTCCTTCTCCCCATAGAGGCTCTGCGGCAGACTTGGGGATACTAAAAGAAGGAGAACAGGCAAAATACAAATCCTTAAAGTTGCCCTCATAATCGCAAGAATCTCACATCTCGAAGATGGAAGATGCGACGATCTCTAAGAAAGTGAAAGACTCAGTTGTTACAGGGAGGGTTTGAGTACGCTCTTCTGTGAACAGATCTAAACGAATAAGAGACATTCCAAAATTCGAATATCGAAATCCAAAACAAATTCCAATGACTAAAGTCCCAATACTCCAAACCAAAAAGCCTTTGCCTTGAGAAATTCAGCTTTGAGCCGTTTCGAATTCTTGAACCCCTGAACGGAGTCAGGGGCAGGCTCTTCCAAACATTTTTTGCCCATCGCTGATATGTTCCCAACCCTCAGCACACTTTCCACTGCAGCAAAGGATGCATCTTCCAAGCTATCACTGCCGCCTGCTCTGACAGATGCCGTCTAAGCGTTTGTAGAGATGATAGCTGTTGAGGTGGCCATCATGGAGTACTCGACAGTTGGAAGGCCCGAAAGAGACCGGCATAATCAACAAAACGTCTGCCACACAGAGAGCGCATCTCAATCTCAAATCTCTTCACTTCAAGAATTTAGTCTCCGTGATCAATTGACATAACCCTCATGTTTACTGAATCTCTCCAATGATTAAAACAAAGTCGGGGCATGAGCCCGCCTTTTGAGATGAGGGTTCGTTTCCCCTATTCTGGTTTTTCCTCTCCTTCCTGCTCTTCACTTTTCTCCTCCCCCTTCTCCGCAGCTACTTTGAGGTCATCGAAATAGGTCACAGCGGAGCAATGTAGTAATTTTCGGCATCCTGATAGCGCCATACCGGTCCACCACCCTGATCTTCCTGACCTTCCAACAGGTGGTCTTCCCGCGTCCAGTGATAGCCTGAGACCATCCGGCTGGCAGGGATCCTGTCTCATCGGGCGAATACTACTTTGATGCACCTCATTTTTCCCCTCCTTTGACTTTATGAATTTAATACCAACACCCTGACATCTCATCGAGCAGTACGCCTATCAAACGGTAAACCGGAGTCTGCCCCTTAGGCTTCAGTGCTCGCTATCTGTCTGTAAATCCATACTTTGTCAGGAGCAAAGCCCCATCTTTGATCAAACCTATTCCAGGTGCATAGACTTTATACTCTCTGTTCTCAGGTTCCAGCGGGGTTGTCTCCTCAATCTCCAAGCAGTTTTCAAACATTCCTGCAGGAGTTTCGAGTGTCTCATCACAGCTCATAATCTCAGCCCTATCCATGGCGACACCTGGAGCAATTTCCTGGTAATATCTTGCACCTAAAAGGATTATTCCAGGCATCATCACACCCGCTTTTGCCTCTCCCGAATCCGCTCGCCAGGCTCCGCCATGACTCACAACTTCTCCTCCCTCATATATGTCCACATCTTCACCAAAATAGAAGAGACTGCTCGTTTGGGTGCATAGGGCAAAGAAGTTACGAGACACCTCTATCACTTTGCCATTTACAGTCTCCTTTTCCTCTACAACTCTCGTCTCAACGTTTCCGATTCTCTCCTTTTCATTCAGGACTGTGATCGTGAGTTTCACAGTATCTCCCTCTTCAATACCTTCTAAATGCAACTGGTATCCTGGCTCTAAGATGAAGTACGCGTTCCTTCCTGTGGGAGAGAAATCACATTCCTCAAGCGAGAATGATTCTGTCCATCTCCCATGCTCGCTCGTATCGACTTCATGGTTACTGCCATCTTTAGCCACAATTCCGATCCAGAAGCAAAGCATGGGAAAAAAGACTGCCATAAAGCCTCTTGCTCTCATCGGAACGTTCCTTTTTCCAACACTTCTCTCCAGCACATCCGGCTAAAACCGCACGGAAATTCGGTCTCCGTCTGGCCGCTTCCGATTGCCGCCGACCTTTATCGAAGCAGTGAGTAAGCTGTTGATCACATTCACGCAGAACAGATCCGAGGCCGCTGAAACGGCCTCGGGTGAACCACAGTACTTCCCAAGTGAATAAACGGCAAATGTGACTGCAAAGGGGAGAACTGTATTCCCCAGTGTTTCACCTGCTTCAAACCAACTATCAGCAGCTTCCGGTCCCATCCATCTGCGATTTATCTCCAGAGACTCGTATTCAATCAAAGAGGGAATCGCACTTAGCCCCCCGATCACTGCGTAGAAATCGGGCTGCTTCAGAAGTGAGACCGAAACACGCAGGTCGATCAGAATTGATGTGTCCCGCTTGAGGGGGTTCGCCCTCTCCTCCTGGATGGGCAAATCACTGAGTGGGCTGAAAGGAAGATCCTGACAGTTTTGACCCCCGCTGTTTGGGCTCCCGCTCGCTGTTTCCGCCTGCGCAGGACAAACAGAGACCGCAGCAACCAAAACTGCCAAGAGGAGATCTGTCCTGCTCTGTGATCGTTTTCTGGCTAATAACCCGTTCGTATCTGGCGCTGTGCCACATCCCCCCAAAACGATGGTTGAAAAGCCCACTCTGCCTATACCGGCGTGGATTTTTCACTTTGACGCAATTCTCGGAGAACAGTAAATCCATCCTTGCCCGGCAGCATGATGTCGAGGATGATTAGATCGTAATCCTCCACATATGCCTGCTCAGAGCCGGTCTCCCCATCAGAGACCACATCGACGGTGTAGTATTCAGACTCCAGATGTTCCCGAATACTATCGTCTTCAATGATGAGAATTCGCACAGGCTTATCTCGAAATTCATGAAACATCTCAGCCACCAAGTGTGTTATATAATATACAAAATAGGAATGAAGAAATCACGAAAAACATTCTATTCATCCCCTGGTTTTTTATTAAGGTCCGCCATATCACCAAGCCAGGACTCAGATGAAAGTTCGATTTCAAATTATTTTTTCAGCCATTCTCTGGGTGGGTTCACCACTTTTACCTCCATTCTCTTTCGGGCAGGAGGGGCCAGCGGCCCCCAATGTTGCCTCCTACCGGATCGATGTTGAACTCGATACTGATGAGAAAAAGCTTTACGGTAATGAGATCATCACTTTTGTCAATATTTCCAACACACCGCTTGATACCCTTTGCATCCACCTCTATCCCAACGCTTTTCGCCATGAGAAGACGACGTTCATGAAGGAGTGCCCGAGGTGGTATCGGCGGCGGGTGGCGAAGCGGAAGAAATGGGGATCCATGGAGATCATCAACATCGAGACGACAAGGGGGAAAAACCTGACCGATAGCAAGATCATCGATGAGACGGTGATGAAGGTGCCTGTGCCGCAACCATTGCCTCCGGGCCAGAAGATCGAGCTGAGGATCGAATTTACTGTCACTTTGCCCTGGATCATTGCCCGGATGGGGTATAGAGGCGAGCACTACTCCGTCGGCCAGTGGTTCCCGAAGATGTGTGCCCTGCGGCCCGACGGCTCCTGGGTGGCCCATCAGTACCATTTCACCTCCGAATTCTTCGCCAATTTCGGGACGTATGATGTCTCCATCACTGTGCCCGAAGGGTACATCGTAGGGGCCACAGGTTACCTTGAAGAAGAGACCGCCGATGGCGGTGGGACGAAGACGCTCCAATATCATGCCGAGTCGGTCCACGACTTCTACTGGGAGGCCGATCCGGACTTCACGGTCACCCAGGAGAGATGCGGTGACGTGGAGGTCAGCTTCCTCTGTCTGCCCGATCACAGAAGGAAGATTCCGAGGGTGATGAAAGCGGCCTGTGCGGCCCTGTACTATTACGGAGAATGGTACGGCCCGTACCCATATAAAAGGCTCGTGATCACCGATTCCTACCTCGGAGCCGGCAGAGGCATGGAGTATCCGATGATTGTGGCTGTGACCCTCTCCTGGTTCTTTCCGGAGTCCATCAGATGGGCTGAGGCGCTCATCATCCACGAGATCGGCCACCAGTGGTGGTACGGAGTGGTGGCCAGCAACGAGTTCGAGGAACCATGGCTGGACGAGGGGATCAATACCTACTGCACCCGCAAGGTGCTCGAAGCTCTGTACGGTAAGGACGAAAATTTGGTCCGCCTCTTCGGCCTGACTCTCAGTCATCTCCAGTACAACAAAGCCATCTATCTGATGGCGCCGAAGAGAGATCCGATCGTTAAGAATTCCTGGGAATTTGAAGACTTTGTCAGCTACGGCGCGACCGTCTACGGCAAAGCCTCCCTCATGCTGGAGACGCTCGAAGGATACCTGGGCCAAGAGGTGATGAGGAGGATTCTAAGGGCCTACTTCGAGCGATTCTCCTTCCGCCATCCCAAGACCGAGGACTTTATCGAGACCGCTGAGGAGGTGAGCAGCCAGGATCTGGACCGGTTCTTCGAGCCATGGCTCTACTCCACCGGTGTCTGCGACTACGCCGTCACGTCGATAGAGAGCAGAAGGACGAACCCTGAAGAGGGCGCGGACGGCTTCACCGCCCAAAGGTACAGGACAAAGGTGAGAGTGGAGCGGCGGGGGGAGGCCATCATGCCGGTGGAGGTGCTCATCGAGCTGGAGGATGGCCAGACCATCGCCAAGGACTGGGACGGAGCGGACCGATGGGTCGAGTACGAAATCGAGACCGGCTCGAAGATCAGATCGGCGGCCGTTGATCCGGATAATAAGATCCTGCTGGACGTTGACACCAACAACAACGGCCTGACGACGAAATCCCAGAGATTGGCCCTCTTCAAGATCGGCTCACACTTGCTCTTTTCGTGGGAGACGTTGATCCAATGGCTGACGGCCTTTTAGCCACAGAGTCTCAGAGACACAGAGAAGATAAAACGGAAAAATAACGAAATGGTAACGGCGAGGTACATCCTAAAGGGAATGAGGGTCGTCCGCCGCAATTGGCCCCTTGTAGCGATTGCCTTTCTGTTCAAGTTTGGACTGGCCCTTCTGTTCCTCACCCCTCTTCAAAGTCTGGTCGCCAGGGCTTTCGGCAACCACCCTGCAGCCGGGCGTCTGTTGGAGGAGTGGGACCTGACCCCTCTGATCGATTTTGCGTACAACAACCGCACCCACCTGGAGCAATACGGCTACTTCGTTCTCATCGCTGCCATCATTACTATCGTACTCCACCTCTTTCTCAGCGGGGGGCTCTTTCGAACCATAGCCTTCGGTCTCGGCCAGGAGCAGGCGGCCTTCACTGCGGAGCAGTTCCTCGGATGGTGCGGCCGCTACTTCGGCCGTTTTTTCAAGATCGGTGCTGCCTCGGTCATATTTTATGTTGCCATTGGTGCTCTATTTATTATCTTGTCCCAACTGGGAGAGCGCTTGATCCTGGCCGAGGGGGCCCAAGGGCCGGTCAAGGTCTATGCTGCGTTAGGACGCATGGCCGGTCTCCTTCTGCTTCTACTTCTGGTGAATATGTGGATGGTCTACACAAAGATTGTGGCAGTGGTCCACGAAGAGCGAAGGTTGTCGGTCATACTGGGCGAGGCCCTTCGCTTTTTGCGCCTCACCTTCTGGAGAGCGGTCTCCCTCTATGCAGGGCTCTTGATCGGTCTGCTCATCATCATGGGAGCGTATTGGGCCCTGCAGAAGGGCTGCGGGGTGCTGCCGACATCGTGGACAATAGTGGTCCTCTTTTCCGTGCAGCAGGCCCTGAGCCTGACCCGATCCTGGTACCGGCTCGTAGGGTACGCAGCCCAGACTGGACTATATTTCGCGAAGCTTAAAATTGAAAGATGAAAAGTGCAAAAGTCAGAATGCTATTCCCTTACGGGGTCGTTAAGACAACACCGTATATATACATTTTCAATTTGCTCTTTATGCTGGTTGTGGGAGTGCCAGGTGCATCCGCCAACTCCTACTGGCAGCAATCTGTCGACTATACCATCGCTGTCAAGCTGATCCCCCAAACCCACATCCTCACCGGCGATGAGACCATCGTCTACCACAACAACTCACCCGATACGCTGAACATCATCTACCTTCACCTCTACCCCAACGCTTACCGAGATGAGAACACGACCTTCATAAGAGAGTACCGCCAGCGCTACAATTTCACCCTTCTAAGTCTCCCCGAAGAGCACCGCGGGTACATCGACATTTCCGATTTTAGGATCGACGGTCTTCCCAGTCCGTTCACTGTTGATGAAACTCTCCTCAGGGCAGATCTGCCGAGGTGCCTCCCGCCAGGGGACAGCATCACCATCTCTCTCTGTTTTGTGGAGAAGGTGAGAAAGAAGCTCGGTCGGGCTGGGTACGAAGGTCGGCACTACGACTTCGGTCAGTGGTATCCGAAGGTGGCCGTCTACGACGAGAGGGGATGGCACCCGGACCGATTCCACGCCCGGGGGGAGTTTTACGGCGAATTCAGCAGCTTTAATGTTTCCATCACCCTTCCCCAGGAGTACGTCATCGCTGCCACCGGCGTGTGCGAGGAGGGCGATCCTGGCTGGGAAGTGGCCGACTCCCTGGCAGTCCCTCCCGGTGACTCTGGACAGAAGGAGCGCATCCTATACAAGACCGTCACCTTTCGGGCCGAACAGGTTCACGACTTCGCCTGGTGCGCCGATCCCGATTTCCTCGTTCAGGACACCACCTGCAACGGCGTCACCGTCCGCAGTTTCTATCGGCGCTGGAACACGGCCTGGAAGGACACCGCCCTCGCCTACGGACTGGCCGCAATCGGTTGGCTCTCCGAGAAGTTCGGGCCCTATCCCTATCCCCAGGTGAGCATCGTCGATGTCCCTGGCGGTGGCGGGATGGAGTATCCCATGCTGGTCATGAACGGCCGTGTGAGTGAGGGCCTCGTTCTCCATGAGGTGGGACACATCTACTTCTACGCCATCCTGGCCAACAACGAACTGGATGAGGCCTGGCTGGATGAGGGGTTCACCACCTTCCAGACCCGGTGGTACATGGAGACAAAATACGGACCCTTCGGCCGGACCTCTGACCTCGACTGGTACGAGAGGTTGTTGCCTCGGATGACGACCAGGCAGCGCCAGGTGCGCTCTCTCCTCAACCTGGCCAGGGAGGGGGACTGGGAGGTTGTGGCCAGCCCAGCTTACACGTTCAAACATTCGGGCCGAGCCATGGTCTACAATAAGGCCGCCCTCTTCTTAGAGATGCTCCGCTACGTAGTGGGCGAGGCCGTTTTCGATGAGATTATGCGCACCTATTTCGATGAATGGCAGTTCAAGCATGTGAATGAGGAGCGGTTCAAGGAGGTCTGTGAGCGGGTCAGTTCCGCGGACCTCGATTGGTTCTTCAACCAGTGGCTCCATTCCACAAAGGTGTGCGATTACGCCATCACCTCGGTGAGGAGCCGCTGGAGGTGGCAGGGAGGAGCCAAGATCTACTGGACGACGGTCACGACCCGGCGGCTCGGGTCCATCGTCATGCCCATCGAAGTCCACCTCCGACTGGCCAACGGGAACGAGCGAGTGAAACGGTTGCAGGGACGCAGGGGCGAAGAGAGCGTCAGCTTTCAGACGGACGTCAAGCCGATCTCAGCCTCCATCAATCCGGACAACGAGATCCTGGACATTAACATGCTCAACAACCACCGTCCGTGGAAGACCCGCTTCGTTCCCGATCTTCCGAACCTGTCCTACTATCCCCAGGATGCTTATCTCATTAAGTACCGGCCGTGGGTCTGGTACAACAGCGTCGATGGTGTGAAATTGGGCTGGCTGATCAAAGGGAGCTACGCCGAACGGTACTCGAGATATACCCTCGGCCTCTGGTACGGTCTCAAAAGCGACAGGAGCGATGTCAGGTTTGAGGGGAGCACACCGATCCAGGGGCTCGGCCCCCGAACGAAGGGGATCTTGCGGGCAAACAAGATGGAGGGACGCTTTGAGGTGAATACCTCTCTGGAGAAGGACTTCCGAAGATACCGCAGCTTTGCCCCGGATATCAATCTCCGGTTGGGCTTCACCCATCTCGATCTGCGGGACGGCCGGTACGTTGACCCTCAAGAGTGGGAGCCGGGACGGATTGACAAGGTCTCGGTCGGGTTGGCCACGAACCCCAGGGCGGACATTTTCAGGAGCGATCTCCGGGTCCAGGGCGCAACGGCTCTCAAATTGCTGGGGAGCGATCACCGGTTCAGCACGGTTCGCTGGGAGCTGAAAATCGTGACCAGGTTTGAGAGTCACAACCTCGGGCTCAGGATTTTTGGCGGCCTGGCCACTTCCGCGGTGCCAGTGCAGGAGAGGTTTCATCTGGCCGGGTCCGGTCCGATCCGGCGGTTCAGGGAGTTCTTCCTGCGAAGCAGAGGCGGTTTGCCGGATGGACTCAACTACCATCTGGGCGGCGACGGCAACCTGAGAGGGTACCTGGATGGCGACCTCGGGGTGAGGCAGCTTCTCGCCCTCAACCTCGAGTACCGCTCGCCCTACGCTATCCCGGGCTGGTCGAAATACGTGAGACCGTACACCGGCGTCTCTCTGCGCTCAGTGGCCTTCTTCGATATGGGTAAGGTCTTCGACGCCGATCGGCCATCAACATTGAAAGAAAGCCTTCTTTACGACCTAGGGATTGGACTGAGGCTGAGGCTGAGGACTGTCTTTGGAACGGTCAAGCTGCGGGCCGATTTTCCACTCTACGTCAACAAGCCGTCGCTGAACGGAGAAAGCAGGAGGTTCGGGTTGCGGTGGCTGGTCTCCATGACGGAGAGTCTTTGAGCCTCCCTTGCCCGCACAATCTGTGGAGCAGAGAAGATGGATGAGTTCGAGGCACCCCAGGACCGATTCGTCCAAACGGCGACCGTCTTGGCCGTCATCACCTTTGCTGTTCTCTTCCTCATTTTTGCCGCCGCCGAGAACACCGGGGGAGTCTTGGCTGCAGCGGTGATCGGCCTTCTCGTTCTGGGGACAAGCTATCTGTTCGCTCCCCACGGATACACCGTCGGCGAGTCGGGGGTAGTCATTCATCGAAAGGCAGGTGCTGTGAGGATCCCGTTCTCCCGGATACGGTCCGTGCGTCAGGATCCCTTGGCCTGTTCGCTGTGGGGTGTGCGGACCTTCGGTGTCTCCGGCATCTTCGGCTATTTCGGACGTTTTTACACCGGCCATCTGGGCCACCACATCAGGTACGCCACCGACCGGCACAGAGCGGTCGTCATCGAGGCCGACAGAACGTACGTCATTTCACCGGACGACCCGCAGCGGTTCGTCCGAACGGTTCAGGCCAGATTGGAGGGCAAGGCATGAACCCAGCCTCTCTGAAATTGCCCAATTTTGGCCAACGATCGAAGAGAAAGGGGTAAACCATGCGGTTCGGGTTTCACATATCCATTGCCGGCGGCTTTTCAAAAGTGGTGGGACGGGCTGCGGCCCTCGGCTGCAACACCATTCAGGTCTTCTCTCGCAACCCCAGAGGCTGGAGGTACGGCCCGCTTGACCAGGACGATGTGGCCAGGTTTCGGAAGGATGTGGAAGGGGCGGGGATCGATCCGGTGATCGTTCACATGCCCTATCTGCCCAATCTGGCCCATTGCAGGGGGGAGCACTTCTCAAAGTCCCTCGATTCCCTGTGCGAGGATCTGAAGCGGTGCCAGGCCCTGGGGGCCCAATACCTGGTCACCCATGTGGGCAAGCGGATGGAATCAACGGAAGCGGAGGGTGTGCGCAGTGTCATCAGGGCCCTGAACACCGCCTTCAAAAGGGTCAAAAATGGTCTCCTCGTTCTCTTAGAGAACACGGCCGGCATGGGATCGGAGATCGGTTACACGTTCGATCATATTCAGGAGATCATCGCTAACGTCGCCGAGCCCGAACGGTTGGGCGTCTGTTTTGACACCGCCCACGGCTTTGAGGCCGGCTACGATGTGGCCACCAGGGCTGGCCTCGACCGAACGCTCAAAGAGTTCGATGAGAAGATTGGCCTGGATCGACTCCGCATCTTACACCTGAACGATTCAAAGACAGCCTCTGGCTCTCGAGTGGACCGCCACTGGCACATCGGTCAGGGCGAGATTGGACGGACAGGCTTCCGGCTCATCGTCAACCATCCCAAATTGAAGCATCTACCTGGCATCATGGAGACTCCGAAAAAGGACGAGGGCGATGATCGACGGAATATGGAAACGATCCGAAGTCTGGTTGGAAGATGATTAGAGCAAGTGAGTTGATAGCCTTCTTCATGACGAGACAAAAGGTTAAGATGATTGCTGCGGTGCTCATCCTATCTTGTTGTTTCTCTTCGACCGGGGCTGAGCAATACATTGTGACAAGATGGTCCCGGATGGGGAAAGAACGGTCCTGGTCATGCCCGACGGATACTTTTGTAAGCGAGGATGCGATCATACTCACCCTTCGGCTTCAGGAAAGCATGTTCTTAGATACAGCTCTGGCCTTCGAAATCGATACAGTCGTAGCTACTGCTCGATCACATTGTCCTGAGGTAGGAGGTATCTTTGCCTTTCCTGATTATATGTGTAATGAAATACTCTTACAGTCTGATGCTTCATGGACTTCAGCTTGGCTCAAAGGTGAACTGCTTACTGGTAACACTGAAGTTGATTCATTAGGAGCAAGATACAATCTCGTAGGAGCGGCTAAGGTTACCAGCAACATATTCAAACTGGAATTCCAGCAGGCCATGAATATGCGCTGGTTAGGTCTCCTTTACGAACAAATTGATGACATTATTTACGCAGGACCGAATCATATATGTTGTGACGGACCTGATATTGAGGCTTTCAAGAAGAAAGATACCTGGCATCTTGCTTTCTTAAACGCCTGGGGAGATTGTCCCGCGGGATGTATATACCGCTATTATTACTATATAACGGTTGATTCTCAATTCAACGTTTCTTTGATAGATGAAAGAGACCCTTCATGGGATATTCCTAAAATTTACACCTGGAACATTCCGCTATACTTTCCGGCAACGGTGTTTGACAGTGGGGATGAGCTCTTGGAGATTGCTCAATCGACGCAGGACTGGTGGGTCAGGCGACATGCCTTGGAAGTGTTAGGTCGTTTCTATATTTATGATAGAACTTGGATCTACATTGACAAACAAAACGAATCACTATTCAATGAGATCCGTGAGGATCTATTGTCTAAGCCCAACGAGGTTTTTGCAGTTCTCAATCCAGCGAAACACGATACTGATGAAAATATCAGGGAAGCAGCCCGATTTGCGATGAACCAAATGGATAGTCTCTATCAATATTTTCCTCTTCACGAAGGGGACCAATGGGTCTATGAATGCGACGGCAGTGATGGCTTTGAACGAAACGTCTTAAACGAATCAAAGTTATGGTCACACTTGGTCAGGCACGGTGAGTATTCCTACAGATATAAACAGGTTTTTCTATTTGACAGATATGAATATCAGCGAGCGTGGATGAGTAGAGACCGCGGGGGCCAGGTTTTTTTAAGGGTTGGAGAGTTTGAGCAGATGTGGATCGATTTTACCGCTGATGTTGGATCAAGTTGGGAAGTTGAGGATTTTGATGATCGAGATTCGCCTATTGTCGTAACTCTGCAGAGTATCACAGACACCGTATTTGTTCCTGCTGGTGCATTTGTCAACTGCTATAGATTCTATTTCGATCCAAGCTCTGACGATCCTCCCTGGGCGGAGTGGTATGCCAGAGGCGTGGGGCTTGTGAAGCGTTCTCAGTACGGCAGTGCGGTAACAGATTGTGAACTAATCGGTGCTGTGATCGATGGTGAGGCGATAGGAACTGACAAAGGCGATGTGAACGGAGATGGTCTGCTCGATATGCAGGACGTTATCTTCATAATCAATATCATCTTGGGCTTGGAAACAGCCAATGTCACACAAAGGTGGGCGGCAGATTATAATAGTGACACTACTATCAATATCCTGGATGTGGTAGCCCTGATCAATAGCATTTTGGGTATGTGATCGCACCGAGGAACTCTGGGGAGAATCAGAAATGGGGAAGAGTGGAAAAGCTCGGCTGTGGACGTTAACGCCCGAGTGCAATGACAACTTTTCATTGAAAGAATATGAAAACGAGAATTTTTACCGGTCCTTACGGTTTCGATGTCCCCACCGACTCTCAGAAAGGAGACCAAGGCAGATTATGCGTAAGAGGTAAAAGAGAAGATGTGGACGGAGTAGACTCTGATCTGACAGAAGCAGTGGGGAGGGATGGCCCTCCTCTATAGCCTGGTCCCATAACGGTGGGGGAGAGGACGGATGCCAATCCAGAAAGGCCCCCCTTCAACGCCCTCGATCATCCGGTCGAGCCGGATGATGACCCTCCTCTTTCGTATCATTGCCCGAGCCCCCCTCCTGTCATTGCCCGACTCGATCGGGCAATCTAAAGCATACCAATTCATGAGATTCTCGGCTTCTTCAGCCTCAGCATGGGTTATGCCTAAGACATGAAGCGTGTCGCTCTCTAGGGCGGTCAGTCTCCTCCAGTTGGGAATGTCCACGTGTCATTCCGAGTCCCTGGGTTCGAAATGACAGGCAAGGCAGATGTAGCCGCGGATTCCATTCCGCGCTCTCTATTGCCCATTCCCCTTTTGCGAACTTTGGAAAGTTCGGCTACGATGCCCACCCTCCTGGGACCGTGATGTAGCCGCAGATTCCATTCCGCGCTCTCTGTTGCCCATCCCCCCCCTTGCGAACTTTGGAAAGTTCGGCTACGATGCCCACCCTCCTGGGACCATGATGTAGCCGCGGATTCCATTCCGCGCTCTCTGTTGCCCATCCCCCCTGCGAACTTTGGAAAGTTCGGCTACACCCCCTGCCTCTTCAAGCTATGCAAGGCACTGTTCCCATCCGATCGGATTTCAGGCTTTAGCCTTTTATTGGTCTTGGCCTCTTCTTGGAATAAAGAAGGAATATCACGGACTATGAGGGAATAGCAGGGAACGGCACCGGAGACACAGACGGACTGGAAACCACACAACCCCTCATTTTCCCAGATCCTCCCTGATCTTCCCTTCAATTCCCTGAGTCTCAGC
>JBHIER010000013.1:0-17780 GCA_046760705.1 bacterium | reverse complement strand
CTGCTGGACAAAAGCCCACCAATGCAGGATCAGTATCTGTGAGATACGATACCGATAAAATCTTCTGTCCTTCCGGGCTCGACATTCTCTATGTCCGTCGGTGCGTAAGCGGGGCCACCGCTCGTAGACACCTCTAAAACCTTTATACCCTCCCGCACGTAATTTTCTGCCAACACCTGCACCAGGTTGACCAGTGTGTCCGAGCCTTGACCTGAATCAGCTTACCAGGATTCAGATCAGAGGCAATCACAAGACCCATTACCACCGTACTCCACATTAGCCTCAAAATCCTGAAAGTTGGCACCCGTCCCCTTATTGGCGGCATCAATGAAACTGCAGTATTTCGAAACCATTTGGCATCCTCGGGCTCTTTGTGACAGCCGGTGCCATTGAATGCACCCAGGTAGCAGGTAACTTTCTGCACCTTTCCGTGCACCGCAGCACCGATATCACGACCGGCATAAAACCCAACTTTGATGACGGTCTGATTGGTGGCCTGCCAGTCAGTACCAATAATCCTATTCCCACTTTTGCGGATAACTCAAAATTTTCCAGATTCAAGCCTATGCTCGGCTCACAGAGCTTGTATGATCTGTCGAGTTTTCATATACTCTCCTCGCATGAGATTGAGGACGCGACCTCCATTAGATGATGGAGGTATCCTCGCCACATCGGGGAGAGACTGCTTCGATGAAGATTCTGTGATCTCAATCTCTCTCTGCGAAGAGCCCCGCTTTAGAAAATTGGCGGTATCCGTTGTTTTGGACAGCCCCGGATGAAGCACAATAGAAGGGCGCTGCATAGGAAAATACCGGTTCGGGCCCCTAACATCCTGGGCCCAGTGGGCAATCTCCTCCGATTCTCGAACGTCAAGTCCTATCAGTGTTACTGCGGGCTCGTGCCCAAGAAGAAGCAGAGTTCAGGCAAAGACCTCAAGGGCTGCCCATCACCAAGGCGGCCCATAGGCTGCTGAAAAAGAGCTATCACCAGGGCGTCGTTACGACGTAGAGGATGCGGCCCTCTATGATCGGCTCATAAAAAGGGGGCTATCCAGAGCATAAGGGCCTCCGAAGGCATAAGCATCTTCAGGGTCAATATTGTCTGCAGGAGGACCGATCTCCAGGCGATAAAATTCACTGAGCCTTTCCGGGGGCCAATTGTTCACGTTGCCGATGTTCAGCAATGCCATATTTGTCAAGAGAAAGATTTGAAGACATAAATATTTTTACCCCAGGCTTTCCGGCAGTTTCGCGGCCTAAATCCTTGTCCTTTCAAGCCGAGTCCGTCAAGACCACTTAAAGACTGTCAAACTTGGGTCTTGACAGATGTGAAGTTGGACATTATCTTTAGGTCCGCTTTTGGGCCGGCTTGATAAACTTTGATAAACCTGGTTCTTTGGAGCATTGTTATGGCAAACAGAAGACAGACGAGTCGAGGAAGAGCTAAGATTGTAAAAGGCAAAACCCTACCTTTTACAAAGGAGAATTATCTCCTATTTCTTGTTGGTCTTGCGGTTATTGGCCTCGGATACATCGCCTTGAGTAGGCCTCCAGCAGATAATCCTTGGTCTCTGACAGTGGCCCCGATCCTGCTGGTCCTGGGATATTGTGTCATCATCCCCATTGCCATCATGTTGAAGGGCAAGAACAGGAATGGAGAGAAGGGGGATCTTTGAGGCCTCAGGGCGATGAGCTCAGGGGGTTGAGAGTGTCCCGATCAGAGGCCGGGAGGGTCAGGGGTTGGCGGACTCATCGGGCGATTAGCTCAGGTGGTTGAGAGTGCCTGCCTTACAAGCAGGAGGTCAGTGGTTCGAATCCACTATCGCCCACCACGTAAGTATAAGGGAAATCAGTTAAAAAATAGTGATTTCTCATTTCTGTTTCTTTAATTCTTCCCTTTCTTTGATATATCTTGGCTACACGGGACGCTCGGTCTGCGTCCTCTTCTGCCCAGCATATTCTCCCCGCGGTAATTTATTGCAATTCCTATTGTCAAATTTTGACAATCTCTGAAAAATGAGGACGTTTGGAAAAGACTTAATCCCAGATTGTGCGTAAGAAGTAATAGGCATGATGTGCACAGAGAATCTGATCCGACAGAACCGGTGGGGAGAAGAGGCCCTCTGCTCTACTCTGGCCCCATATCGGTGGGGGGGAGCATGAACACCAATCCAGAGGCAGAACCGCTGAGCGGAATGGGAATTGCCATGTTTATGACAACACCGAGCCAGCAGTCACGCCCATAAGGGGTCACACTATGTGCTTTGTGCATAATTTGGGATGAGATTTTCGTGAGGGTGGAATCATTCAATGGTTCGGATGAAATCGAAAACCTTCATCTTGGCCTCTTTGCCAATTCCAAAGACAAAGTGGATGCGGTCACCCCTGTTGATCATCACCGCGCGCTTGCCGGAGAGCTGGTCTTCCAAAAGATCGTACCCTGGCTGGCGCCTAACCGCATAATCATTTTTGCCCTGAAAGGTGAGAAAACGCTCTCTATCCTGGGCCAGTTGGGCTGAGTCCCCTGACAGGGTGACCCATCTGTACTGCTCCCCATCGATCTCGATCAGACACCCGGACGCCCTGGCTCTCTCTCCCACCCCGAAGTGGTTCTGCCGGCCCAGGGGGCAAAAATTTTTCAAGGCAATGGGCCCGTTGAAATGGACCTCGCTGTCCGGGAGCCGCTCTTCGGGAAGCAGGTCGAAGAGATCGAGCTTCGGAGCTGGGGCAGGCTTTGGCACGAGATTCCTCAACAGAGCAAATTGCTCACCTGCGCTGAGGGAGTCGTAGTTGACCAGTTTGATGTACTCGCTTCCGTTCAGACATTCCAGATAGAATTCGTAGAGCTTCCCTGTGTACGGCTTAGGAAGGGATGAGGCTGCGTAATTTCTGAAGAAGGAGTAGACGCCTGCGGCCGCCTGCGGGCTGGACATCCTGTACACTTCCACCAGGATCTCTCGCTCGCCCTTTCGGTAGTAGCCGAGCTCAACGGTTGAAAATCCGTACTCGAAGTACACCTCGGCACCGCCGTCGATGTAGTCGTAGAGGGACTGCCCGGGGTAGATTTTGGTCTCGGTCAGGGTCCAGCCGGCCATTTGCTCGGGCAAGGTTTTTGCCGGAACCGGACCTGTGGCCAAAATTACCAGCACTACTATATAGTATTGGCAATCAAGTCTTTGTCTTTTTGGCAAAACATTTTTGATTCTGTCATTGCGAACCGTTTTTTGCCGAAGCAATCCCATGATTTTTCCCCTTAAACGAAGAGATTGCTTCCCCCGGATCGAGTCCGGGGCGGCAATGACAGACTCCAGGTTGCGGCTTGCCGCGTTAGGTATTTTAAACATCGGCCCTCTCGATGTTGAGAAGATTCAACCTCATCTCCCCTACCCGCTGCTTCGAGGCCTGGATGATGAAGGGCACGTCACGAACCTCTTTTTTGAAGAGCGAAGCGCCGTAAGCATCGACGGCCGGCCTCATCAATACCCCAGCACCAACCATCCCCAAGGTCAGCAGCCCGGTTCTGATAAATGCGTAAAGGGTTCACTCCTTTAGGGCAGTGAATATTAGATCCTTCTCGATCTCTTTCTCATCATCGACAAAACGGAGGGTGGCCGTCATCGCGCCCTGTGTTTGGGTCAGTTTGACCACAACCTCGTTCCACCCGCTGGCCAGATCGAGCGGTGCGGTCTCCGGACTGCCAGAGAACTCACCAAGACATGTCCCGTTGAGCCAGACTGTCCACGGATCGTCGCTATCCAGCTCCAAGTTCGTCGCCAGCTCTTGATCTGTCTTGACAAAGACCCGGATGTAAGCCAGGTCCGTGGGGCTGAGAGGGCGGTCCACAAACAGGAGCTGGATGTACACGCCGAGATGGGGGGTCAGGTTTATAACTCTCCACTCGTCTGTCTGGAAGAAGGCAGCGTACTCTCCAGATTGATCATGTGTTCCGCCGCCCGGGCTGGCCAAGTGCGGAGGATCGTATACCCTTCGACGAAGTATTCGTACGGCTCCCAGTTGAAAGTGGCGTATGGGTCGATCTCTTCCTTGGTCTGGCACAGTGCTCGGGCCTGCGGGGAGGTGGGATACGTACGGATCAGATCGAGATATGTTTCGGCCGCCTCGGCGCCCTTGCCCTCGGCTTCGTAGCAGGTGGCAAGTTCGGAATATACTTCGGGCATCTGCCGCCGATCATCGATGTCTCTGTCCAAAAGCTTTGCGTAATACGGCTCAGCTCTGTCGCACTGGCGGAGGCTGGCATAGAGTTCGCCGCACCTTTGGAGGGCTGCAAACTGGGCGTCGCTGGCGCTGGAGACCGGTAGGAAATTCTCTTCGCCGATATGCACCGCCTTTTCGTAGTAGGTCGCCGCCTGGAGCGAATCCTCTTGTTCGAGACAGGACTCAGCCGGTGCGTCCTCATGATCGGGCTGGACTCCGGCAAAGGCTAAGAACTCTTCGGCCGCCCGGTCAAAATCCCTCTGCTTCAAGTATGTTTCGGCCACCTCGAATTGGTCTGCGGAACAGACCCCCCGGACTGTCAACAAGAATGCGGCTACAAACAGGAGAATAGCCTTCATTTTCCTTCTCCTTCCATTTCATCTCTTCATACACCATCTACCAGTGGACAACAAATTAAAGCAAATTCTGCTATAAAGTCAAGGAGTTTTCCTCTCTTTCTCCCTCTCAGAAAATACTGACTCTCCTGGAGAAAGGAGGCACTCTGCATCAAGGGACGCTAAGCGCTGTCAACCTCCCGCAGGTTTCAAACTTCGGGATATTTTTCAAACTACGTATGGTCGGATTTGGTTCCTTCAACCTGCTCAGAACAGCCATTCCTTCATGTCGTTTCAGACAGAGAGTGCAGGATAGAATATCCTACGGGGGGGTCCAGGGATCTCCCGGTGCAGGCCTGCAGCCTGGGGATTCCTGTATGCACAGCAATGACAGGCATAGAGGAAAGATCATGAATTGTCAGACCAGACATTTTTTGTCGAAATTACTTGCATTTTCCCCCTCGGTTGACTACATTAGATTGGAGAGCTTGAGCGGGGTGCAGCCATAGCCTGAACAGCCATAGCCTGAACAGGCATAGCCTGAACAGGCATAGCCTGAAGGAGAGTGTTCGCCTCACTGAAGATCCCAGTCGATAAGAGAGAGGAACTAAATGTCGTCTATTCCGTCTATTTCTTCAGAGTCCGAGAGAACCAAGTCCGGAGGTGAAGTCCCTTTCATACCACATTCAAAAGGGAGGTGCCAATGTTCAGCGAACTCACCTTCAAGCACGTCGTATCAACCGACGATATTCGGAGCCGCTTCGACCGTGGGGTGCGAAAGTTACAGCGTCGGTTGAACCATTTCCCGGAGGATGGGGTCAAGCTTTCCGGGGTCATTGAGGTGCGCCTCGGCAAAGAGTTGCACACCTGCACACTCACCCTGCGGCTGCCCAGAAAAACGCTCCATGCAACGAATGAGGGATACAGAATATTGGAGTCGATGGACACAGCCTTTGATGAAATCTCAAAACAGTTCGAAAAGTACATGACCCAGCTTCGTGGGGAGCAGTTTTGGAAGAAGGGCCGGGCCCAAACCATTAAGTCCCTTTCTGAGACCCCGTCGGCAACGGAAGAGGAAATGGAGTTTGCAGAGGAGGAAGAGTCCGACTGGATGTGAAGAGTGCATCTACTAAACATACACGTCTGCGTTTCACAGGGGAGACCGTTTCGGCCTCCCCTTTTTTGAGTTCCCAAAAGCACTATTACTGAGTCCAATCCTGGCAGGCCGGTGGACTTGTGCCCAACCCAACGATCTCACTGTTCACGGATAGAACACCACATCCGGCCCTCAGACGAGCCTCCTCCGCAATAAGAGATGATGTCCTTGGCCTCTCTGGAAGCACCCTTGTTCTGCTCCGCTCTGGACCGCTTCTCAGGGCCAGGAGGTCTTCGATATCGAATCTGGGTTGATTATGTCCGCCTGAACGCAGAATACTTCTATCCCAGATTAAGCGTTAGGGATGATAGAGAAGATATGGACTGAGTATAATCTGATGCGACAGAAGCAGTGGGGAGAAATGGCTTTCTCCCCCCTGATTGCCATTGCCTGGTCCCCCACTGTCATTGCCCGACTCGATCGGGCCATCCAGAAAAAGACACCGCTGAGCGGAATGGAAATTCCCCTGCTTATGGCCACACCGAGCTGCAACCTGTCCGAGACCGCCCCTTTTTCCTTGCTTCTGAAAAGATTTTTTGGTAATATATCAGGGAAATGTGAAAATAATATAATTGGATGGGGTCCACTGAATATTTACTGTGAACCAAATAGAATCTCACGTGTTGAATATGAGGCTGAATCCATTCGGACCCACCACAGAACGTGGTTAGAAGTGTGTGTAATGGATATTGAAATTCAAGACCTCACGAAAACGTACATAACCACGACAGCTCTTCGGAATGTCAGTCTGAACGTTGCCAGGGGCGAATCGGTAGGACTCGTCGGATCCAACGGGGCCGGCAAGACGACTCTGTTGCATATCCTCATGGGTTTTATTCCCTTCGATGAGGGCATCGTAAACATCCTGGACGCGCCATCCGCCAATCTCGGTGCTCCCACAAAAGAGAGAATCGGATTTGTCGCCGAGCAATCGAGTCTGCTGCCCTGGGCCACGCTGCTGGATATGGCCGGCCTTTACGAAAATCTTTACAGCAGATGGGACGACGATATGCTTTCGCGGTTCATCGATGAATGGGAGATTGTCGCTGATAAGCGCATGCGAACCATGTCCAAAGGTCAGAAACGATTGGCCGAATTGGCCCTCTGCTTCAGTTGTCACCCCGAGATATTACTTCTCGATGAGCCCTTCATCGGTCTCGACGCAGTCATGCGCTTCAGGGTGTTGGACGTGATGAAGGAGATGCATTCCCAGGATGGAACGACGATCTTCTACTCTTCGCACATCCTCTCAGACATAGAAAAGATTGCCCACCGGGTCATCATCATTCGCGAAGGTGAAATCTGTCTCGATGAGCAGATCAGCCACCTAAAATCTTCTGTGGAAGAGCTGTTTGTCAAGCATTACGGCCTGTCAACAGAAGAACGTCCCCTCTTAGGAGAGTGAAAAGTGAGCAAGAGACGGGGTAAAAATGTGTTCCTGTCGCTGGTCTTCTTCTTCCTGAAGACATTCTTCTTCAATCCCCTTAACAACCCTGTGTTTGTTGTGCTCGCTATCTTGATCGTTTTCTTTTACGTAGAAGGAGGCCTTGACAAATACCATGTTGCACTCATGCTCTATGTATCGGTAGTGAGTCATTATTTTGTAGGAAACATGTTCACCGATCACGCAAGCAATGAAGAGGGGACTTCGAGAGTGCCAATTATGAGGTATTTCCAAGCCCTGCCTATCTCGGGTCAAGGAGTATATTCTTCCTACTTCTTTTCTTCAATCATGTATTCTGTATTCATGTATGTTATGCTTGGTTTGTTGCTAACAAAGTTCATGAAGCTCCCGAACCTGAAGTATATGGAATTCATTCAGTCAGTGACCTCCGATGGTGACACTATGACGACTGTGACGGGAATTGCTTTCAGTCGACGCTTCATACCCAGATTTGTATCATTTGTCCTGGAAAAATCTCTCTTCTTCACTGCAATCTCCAAAACTGGTGGAGCTTCATTCCTGGTCTTGTCCTATTTCATACTCACTTTTGTCTACATCTCTGTCTTTCAGGTCTTCAAACAATTTAAACGAAGGCATCGATTATCATTCAGTGGTCTTTTTCATTGGTTCCCGTTGGGGGTCTATCTCCTCTTAGCCTTAGTCTTTTTGACTGAGGTAATTCTTTCCCAGAAAGAGATTGGTATCTGCATTCGCTCCATCCTCCAGTATTGGGATGTTGCTATAATATTGTTTCTCCTAACAGTCATCCTAACATTCGTTTCGATCGTCATCATGTCAAAATCCATCTTGAACGAACTGAAGGCTCTAAGCTCATGAAGACGACTTCATATTATGGAAAGTATTCTCGGCTTTTCCTACTCAACAGGAGGCTCTTTGCGGAGCGTTTTAAACTCGATGCACCATTGATCCTGATCGGTCTTTTCTACGTCTTTGCTAATTGGTTTCGTCTTCGCAGCAGTGATGGAATCTCAAATCATCAAAAGGAACACAGCGAGTCTGTCATTTTACCTGAAATTGCCCGTCAATCGGAAGATAACACTGGCACTGTTCTACATTTCCATCATCTTGCCGACCCTTGGGGTTTTTACAATACTCTTTTTCTTGCTTCGGGCCGTGGTTCCGACGGCGGACTTGGCTTGGCAGTCTTCTCTGTTAATTCAGCGTTATCTCCAGGTGATCTTTGCCTTCCTCTTCATTAAATCCCTTACTGTCAATATTATGATTGCCATGAGTATTCACTTGGCCCTCATCGCTGGATATTTTGGTCTTTTGGGCGGTGTACTTTTCGTCCTTTCGATTTTTCGCGAACTCACCACTCCGCTCTTCGTCATGAGCGTTTCCACTTTTGCGTTTCTGTTTCTTCTTTCCACATACCTGATCAGTTTCATTGCAGTGAAAAGAATTGGGCTGTAAACATCCTTGTCGAACAACTTCTGTCGAATGTTGCCTCCGATAAGATGCGACCTACAACTTAATCCCGAGGGCGCATGATGGCTCGCTACACTTTTGACTCGAGGAGAGCAATGCCTTCAATATGGTAGGTGTGGGGGAACATGTCCACAGGCTGAACGAGTCGGAGGGTATAGCCGCCATCGCACAGGCGCCGGCAATCTCGGGCCAGGGTGGTGGGGTTGCAGGAGATGTAAAGGATTTTGGCCGGCCCGATCTTGGCCAACTGGCGCAGTGCCTTCTTGACCACAACCCCCTCTCTGGGCGGATCGAGGATCACCCCATCCCATCTCTGCCCTTTGAGTTGAGCAAGCCGGTCCTGAAACAGCCCTTCGATAAAGGTTGCGTTCTCGACCCCATTGAGCTGCGCGTTCCTTTCGGCATCTTCGATTGCCGAGGGGACGCTATCCACCCCTACCACCTCCCCGGCAGACTTTGAGGCCATCAGGGTCAGGACGCCTACCCCGCAGTATCCGTCCAGAATTGGACCGCCCGAGATCTTTAGAAGCTCGATGGCCCTTGGAAAAAGTCTCTCCGCCTGTCGGAGATTCACCTGAAAAAACGATGTCGGCTGGACCTGAAACCTCCACCCTCCAATGGTGTAGAAGATTGAAGGATCGCCAAAATAGGTGGTGTATCGAGGGGAAACACCACGGCGAAGGAGCCGATGGTGAACCCCTTTTACAAAGGGAAGTTCTCTCAAACCTTCAACCACCCTGGCCAGGCCCTGTTGAAACCTGGTCGATGTGTTCATCAGGACCTGGGCCCCCTCGGGCGATGATCTCACCTCGACAGTGCAGAAGCCCCTGAAGGGGCGCAACCACTGTTTGAACTCGTCCCTCAGTTTTGCGTAGAGAGCGTTTATGTGAGCCTCCAGGATGGGGCAACCCTCCAGTTCCACCGGTTGTCGCGTCCCCGGCCTGTAATATCCCAGCAAAACTCTCTCCCCCACAGTCCTCAGGCCAAATCTGCTCTTGTGGCGATAGTGCCACGGCTCCTCCATGCCCAAGATGGGCAAAAGGCTTGGATCGGCAAAGCCACCGATCCGTCTCAACTGTTCGCCCAGAATCTGCTCCTTGAATCTGAGCTGGGCGGAATAGTCGATGTGCTGCCAGTGGCAGCCGCCGCACTGTCCGAAGAGAGGGCATCGAGGCTCCACTCTACTGGGTGAAGGTTCGAGGAGTCGAGCCACCCGGCCGAGACAATAGTCGGCCTTCTCCTCAAGAACCTCTACCTCGACCACTTCGCCGGCAATACCACCTGAGACGAAAACCGCCTTTCGCCCGTGGCGCCCCAGGGCCGATCCACCGTGGATCATCCGCTCCAATTTGACCCGCACGTGCATACGGTTAAGTATACTCATAGCGCGAAGGTTTGTCAATCGAAAATCTGCATCAGACGCCCGGACAAAGAACAGGCCCCGATCTGGCAGGAGTTCCAAATTTGGACCATAACTTTTTCCTTCAGTCGGCCACTTTTTTTGTTGACATGGGTGCTATTTTTGCTTAAAATATGTCTGGGACAGATAGCCTTGGCTGGAGAGGACGAATAGATCTACTTCCGATTCGAGGAGGGACTGACATGGGAAGATGGGATACGATCCTGGTTGCTGTGATCCTCCTTTCGATTGGGGCTCTCTCCGCCGGGGGAGAGGTGAGCCTCTCCGTGGACCCGGCCACCTCCATCGCCAAGCCCGATTCCCACGCGGTGGTGTGTATCGATTTTGGTGGCGTGAGCCCTGAGATGGCCATCACTCTGGTTCAGTTCACCCTCAGCTTCGACACCTGCGTGGTCTTCTGGGATAGCACCATCACCTTCGACGCCACGTGCCTCGATTCCTTGGGCTGGCACATCCAGGTGCACAACGAATCGTACACCGATCTGCAGGTCTGGATGACGGGTGGCCAGATCATGGACTGTGACGGCTGCGGCCTGAGGATCGGATTTGTGGTCAATGGCGACTGCGTCCAGGCCTGCGGCGGCGACTCGGCTCTGCTCCATCTCAGCGACGTCGTCATCAATGAAGGCCTCCCCGCGGCAATCCCCAATGATGGGCTGGTGATTGTCAATCGCGGGCCGTATTTTACCTCGCCTGAGGATGGCACCCAATTCCACCTCAAGGAGGGGCCGGATGAGGGCTGTGATACGCTGTGCTCCACCATCACCGCCGTCGATCCAGACGGAGACAGCCTTCACATTCAGTGGCTGGCGGACGATTCGACCTCGGCCAACGGCGCCACTCTCGATACATTGGGCCCGGGGATGTGGCAGTTCTGCTGGGCTCCACCGAAGCGGGTGGGAAACTCCTTAGCCGGGGCCTGCTATTCCGATACCTTCGTCGTTTACAGCACCTGCGGGGCTGGGGGCCTGGGATCACCCTCGTGCTGCTTCGACACCATCGTCGTCTCCTCCTGCGTCGATTCCCTCCATCTGCACGCCTTCTGGCCGGATACCACCGACTACCACGCCTGCGGGCGGGTGGAGATCCCCGTCTACCTCGAGACCAACTACGGTCTCTGTTTTGAGGACCTGGACATCATGTCGATCTATCTGGAACTGAACTACGACACCGAACACCTCAATGTCTTTGAGGTTGGCAACGAGGGCCTGGTCACAGAGCATCTTGGCCCTTTAACCTATTCTGTCAACGGAGACTTGGGCTCGATTATTGTCTCCCTGGCCTTCAACTCGAAGCTGACGGGGTGTGCTATGCCTGCACCCATTGTGTATGTGGGCTTTGAGCGAGCGGGAGGTGCTCAGGCCGGCAACCTTTTGGAGCTGTCCATCGACCACGTCAAGATCAACGAGGCTTATCCCAGGGTCTGCTGGGAAGGTGGCTCTCTCCACGTGATCAACTATTCTATCGAAGGCAACCTCTTCTACAGTGACAATGGTGAGCCGGTCCCTGGAGCCGAGGTGAAGATGTGGGTGAACGATTCGACGATGACGCCGCCGGCCGATGACACGGTCTACACCGACCCCAACGGCCATTATGGGATCAGTCCCATCCTCGGCTGTTCCGACTACTGCGTCAAAGTCCAGATGGATCCGATTGATGTGCCCGACTCCACCCAGGTGATCACCTCCCTGGATGCAGCTTACATTCTCTTGCACGTAGACGGAACATGGCCTTTCTCCCGCAATGACTCCCTGGCCGCCGATGTGACGGGGACTGGTGAGATCACTCCATCCGATGCCGCTCAATTGCTCCGTGAGATCGTCGGCCACGAGACGGGGTGGCCCATCGGTGAGTGGATCTTCGAACCGCTTTACCGCTGTTACGCCAACCTATCAGCCAGCCGCACCGGCGAAGATTACGAGGGAGTCATCATCGGCGACGTCACTCAGAACTGGCCCAATATTTCAGGGCCAAAGGTGGGAACAGTTGCCGATCCTGACGTTATTCCTGAAGATCGTGTCCGCGAGCAAGAAGAGGAGGAATATTTCACTTTCCCCATCACCTTCGAAAACGCCGACGGCATCATCGCGGCCGAGTTTCGTCTCACCTACCACCCCGAGATACTGACGGCCGTTGAAGTTAGGACCACCGAACTGAGCGCCGGCTTCTATCTGGAGTACAAAATCGATCCTGGCGAGATCCGCGTGGCCATGGCCGGCGACTCACCCATGTCCGGAAGCGGGGCCATTGTCGAGATCGAGTTTAAAACGAAGTCCGGTGAAACCGATCTCGAAATCTATATCAAGATCAACGAACAGTTGTGGTGGGAGACGGCCCCTCTGAATATGCCTTATATCCGAACTACCCCAACCCCTTCAATCCGACTACAGATATCAGATACCAGATACCGGACACGAGACACAAGATGTCAGAGGCGAGAGGCAAGAAACCCATCCATGCCACCCTAAAAATCTATAATGTTCTCGGCCAAGAGGTGAGGACGCTGGTGGATGAGGTTAAGGAACCCGGATACCATACGGCCACGTGGGATGGTAGGGATTGTTTCGGCAACGATGTGGCCAGCGGGATCTATTTCTACCGCCTGACGGCGGGTGGCTTTACAGCCGCCGAGCGCATGGTGTTGCTGCGCTAAGACTCAAGGAATTCGAGCGGAGATCAGGAGAAATTCTGCTCGAAGAAGGTAACCGATCACAGAGTTATCGAAAAAAGTAAACATCTAACAAGGCCTGCCACCCCAAGAAAAAGTCATGACGAATCTAATTCTCGCAAAAGACGATGAGCCAATCTGCTGGCCTCGTCCCGCCGTTGGTGATGGTCGACAAGCTTCCAATCGAGCAACTGAGAGATCAATATCGACAGTCGACGTCAGCATAACGATGAGTTGGTCGATCAGCCGTTATCTGCGGAGAACTGGAGACTCTGGCCGAAGCAGGCCAACCAGATGCTCGAGTCGGTGAGGGCAATGTCGTAGGTGAGCCCCTGAATAGGAGTCACCCCCGGCTGGGGGATGTAGGTCCACAAGTCACCACCATCGGTGGAATAGCTCAGACCTCCGCCCACCGGTAAAATATTGTTCTGAATGGTCGTGTCGTAGGCCGTAGCAGCCCAGATGACCCCGTTTTTGATGGCTATAGCACTTACACCGCCTCGGCCCAGGTTGTGTCTATGGTCGTAGGTCACCCAGCTCTGGCCGTTGTCTGTGGTCTTATTCAGTCCATTCCCGGTGGCCACCCAGATAGTGCCCTCGTCGGCCAGGATGTCGATGATGGCGTTTCCGGCTATCCTGGATGAGGAGTTTCTATCCAAAAGATAAGAACCTTTGGTCAGAATCTGAGAATTGGCAGAGGTAACCGCTAAAACCATTGTACCAATTAAAAAACGAACTCTTCTCACGAATCTGTCCCCTAAATAACAGTGATAACGTGCACTAAATCACGTTGCGGTTCACATTCTTTGGACTGCGAAACCTTGGTTTCGCTTTTGTGAAGCGCCCCGTCTACCGGGACGCCCTTCACATTTAGACGGGCAAGTCCGAAAGGACTCCGGACTCTTTCGGAGATGCCCCCTACGAACATGGGTAATTTAATCGCGTGGGTCGGGCGTCTCGCCCGCATATCCTCCCCTGCATAGGGGCGGACGTCCCTGTCCGCCCGTCCCTTAAGATTGTTAACCGACCAAACTGTCAAAAATGACTAAACTGGCGAAGCCGATTAAAATGTGAAATGTTGAGACCTGACCCCTTTCCAGTTAAAATTGAAAAAATTGACCCTTGACTTTGAGGGTGAAATTGTTTATTTTACAATTATGAGAATATTTACTCCAAAGAGATTTGAACTGCTCTCAAAATATTTCGCAGATATCAGTAAGTTATTTTTCGGCGCGGGTGTCCTTAAACAGTTCCTCCAGAAAGAACCTATTTTTCACGAGATCCTGATTGGTTTAATTCTATCGCTCATCTTATTGGGAGTTGCCTTTTTCCTGCAGCCAAAGGAGTAAAAAAATGACCTGGTATATAATGATCGGCCTTATTTTAACTGGCGTTGCTCTGATCGTTTTGGCTTTGGCTAAATACGAGGAACACAGGTATAAGACCAAAGAAAAACATTAGCCTTTTGCCATTTCTTTATTCGGTCAGACCAGGATCACCTCCCCGTTTGTCCGTTGGTTGGTTGGTCCGTTATACAGTTTAGTCCGTTAATTCGGTTATGACGATTCACTCGTAACTCACAACTCGTCACTTGATTAATGCCATCTTCCGCGTCTTTGTAAAATCACTGGCTTTAATCCGATAAAAATACACCCCGCTAGCCACGTCTAAACCTCGGCTATCTTTCCCATCCCAGGTGACGGTGTAATATCCCGGCTCCTTAGCCTCCTCCACTAACGTCCGCACCTCCTGCCCCAGAATATTGTAGATCTTCAGGGTGATGTGGAGGGACATTGATCGCTCTCCGCTCTCCGCTCTTCGCTCTACGCTTGGGAGGGCGTAGCGGATGGTGGTGTTGGGATTAAACGGATTGGGATAATTTTGTTCCAGGGCAAACCCTGCCGGTATCCCACTGAGGTCGTTGATCATGGCCATAAACTTGGCAAAAGCCTCTGCTGAAAGGTAGGATTCCAGCGACTTCAAGAACGCCATCACCTCAGGGCGAACCTCTGGCTTGCAGGTCGCCGATCCACAGTCGGGAATGATGCTCAGGATGACATTCACTATGGACAAGGCATCCAAAACGTTGATATTGTTGTCAATCTTGCAATCCGCCCGGCAGAGCGCATCCGGATCGGCTATAGGTATTGTGTCGAGGATGTGATTCACCACGGCCAGCACATCCAAAACGTTGATGTCTCCGTTGCCGTCAACATCACCCCTCTCGCCCCCTGCGCAGGCACCGCGCCCCGCATTCTCATACCATACTACCTTATCGGCGAGGTACCCGGTGGCTGCCACATCCAGGTCACCGTCACTGTCAAGGTCGGCAGGATAGACAACAGTGGCGCCTTCCAGGTTTGGATCTATATAGTGTTTTCTCCAGGAGGGGGCCGCGTACCAGACTACATCATTTCCACTCATTCCTGTAGCTACTATATCTAACAAACCATCACCATTAATATCAGCGATGCGAACATCAACCGGAACATTTAAACTGTCATCTACGAGATACCTTGTCCAGTATGGTGCCTCATACAAGACTACCTGGTTTGCGGCCGTTCCTATAGCCACCACATCCAGGTCACCATCACTGTCCATATCGGCAAAATCCGCCTCATTGGCCCCATCCAGGTCAGTATCTATATAATGCTTCGTCCAGGAGGGATTCTCATACCAGAGCACGTCATCCGCATCATATCCAGTCGCTAACACGTCAGGGGAAGAATCCCCGTTCATATCTATGACATATACCAGCACGGCACCATCTAGATTATCATCGATGACATGCCGGTTCCAAGCAGGTGTTTCGTACCAGACGACCAAATCTTCGTTATATGAGGTGGCTACCACATCAAAGTCACCGTCACCATCTATATCGGTAACGTACACGGCCCTGGCATCATTCAAGTTGTCATCTATGAAGTGTTTTGTCCACCCTGGTGACTCGTACCAGACCACGGCATTTCCAGAATACGAAGTGGCTACCACATCAAAGTCACCGTCACCATCTATATCGGCAACATCTATCAGGTAGGCATGATCGAGCATGGGATCTATGTAATTCTTTGCCCAATCGGGACCCCTATACCAGACCACTTGACCGGCGTGGAGCCCGGTGGCTACTACATCCAGGATATTATCACCATCCATATCGGCGACATGCACATCATGGGCCCCATCCAGGCTGCCATCTATCACCTGTTTCGTCCATCGGTCGAAATAGGCCTTGTTCACCCAAATAGGGCTTGACCACGCCATTTTGACCATCAATCTGCGTCACACGAATGTAATAATAGCCGCTATCTATAAATCATTGGTCAACATAACTGAAGCTTTCTGCTATATCAGAGCCGTAATGAGCGTAGAGCACATAGTTGTTCTTAACCACTTCTATCTTCTGAATCATTGTCGTGCCTATTACGTTTACATCAATCTCAGGATAGATGTCTGTCGAGTATGCTTGGCCCATCGTATGTCCATCGATTTTAAAATCTAACAATATCCTGGCACCAGTCGTAGCATAGTTATGTCTGGCTCTTAATCCGTTCAGGATTCCCCCCCTTGTCAGTCCCGATGCATACACAGCGGTCAGCCCTCCTGTGCTCGGCGTCCCATTGTGCGTATCAGAGACATTCAACATGCCAATCTTGAAACCTTGTGCTAACGCATACTGGATGGACTCTTCATATTGTTTTCCAGGCACTTCTGCATTGGGTGCAATCGAGCATAAAGACGTTGGAAAATTCAAATAAGAATAATTCACCGGATGTATGGCAACAAAGTCGAGATCTGAAACGTCACGGGCATAGAGATAATATTCCTCCGGTGTTCCTATACCATCCGAAAAGCCTGTGTGTCCGTGAAGGTCGCCCCAAAATGGCAGTGTCGAAGTGGTCGCTACGAAGTGTGCCATATTGTTATAGGTTACAGAGTTAAGCTCATTGTCGACGGCCACAATGTCCACTAAGTAGACTCTTTCATTAATAGTCGTCCAAGTATTCCCGTATGTTCCATCGCCAGACGCCCCATCGTGGTGCTGACCATCATCAAACAAGGTTAATATAGTCATCACTGTCTCATCCGGACTCTCTATTTCGGCAGTGACTGAAAAGGCCCCGTTATCATCCGTCACATGCGCTGTGATGGTCACTGTATCTCCTGGAGCAAGAGACATTGGGTCAGCCGTCGCAGAACAGACCAGGGGTCCTGGTGCTGCACTGACACCAAACCAATCCATCACATTTTTTGTTAAGGTGCTCCTTTCGGCTTCACAGGGTAATGCTTCGTACATCCAGGGAAGATATACCGTCTTAAAGGTCCCGCCATCGTATCGTACTCCAGCTCCCTTACCGTCCTGAGTGGTGAATATCTCCACGGCTGTGGCAGCAGGTACGGTTATGTCCGTCCAGTTCCAATTTGTAGGGAGTGATATCTCAACTCCAGAAGTGAAGTCACCCGATACAGTATCGCCGGCCACACCGAAGAACGTGTAATATACATCGTGGTATTGATCATTCTCTCCGGAGGCAAGACCAAAGTAATCGTAAGCAAAATCTCCAGGGCCGAAAGAAGGTGTAGGATTTGTACCCTCATTGGCGTAAAAATAATCCTGATCAGCGTAAAAGAGATGACCTCCACCATCGAGGAATGCCGCCCAAGGGGTTCCATCATAACCTCGCGTAGGAACAGAGGAAGCAATCCACCCGGTTATGATAGCTGCGGACCAGCCGTAGGTGGTGACGGACGCATCGATTCCGTTGTGACCAGTTATACTCCAGAATTCGTACGTGTATCCTAAATTGTCAAGTACCCTCTGCATCATACCCCTAAAATGAAAACGGACATTATCATCGACCAGGAGTATATCTGCGTCGGGGTTGATGGGGGCGATGATCCCAAAGGAAGGTTTGATTATGGACTCGCCTCGATTTCCTTCATTATCATTTGCCGAAACCCAGTAACTCACCGTTTGGCCAACCGTGGCCACACCAATTGGAATAATCCCGGTGTAAAGTCCCCCTGTTCCTCCTGGACCGGACATGGTCACACTATCTTCTGTAGCATTGACGCGGTAGTGGAGCCATGCTTCGA
>JBHIER010000012.1:0-17910 GCA_046760705.1 bacterium | reverse complement strand
AGAAGATATATCATTTTTCCCATGACCAGAAGGCCCTTTTTGAAAATATCACTACACAGGGATAGAAGTCTGTAGTGTAGGGCTTTATGCCCGTAATGATTGTCCTATCGATTGAGAAATGTTCATTAGCACCTGTGAACAAGATGAACTGACTTGTGATGGAATTTGACGTCGTCTGTCTGGGTTGTTGTGCTTGGGACCTTCTTGTGGTTGTCGAGGAATTTCCTCGAAGTGACTCAAAGATCGAGGCTCTCAAACTGTTCCAGCAGGGTGGGGGACCGGCGGCCACTGCTGCCGTTACCTTAGCCCGACTGGGAGCAAAGGTGGCCTTAATCGGCAAGGTGGGGGACGACCATTGGGGCCAGCAAATCTTGGACGGTCTGATCGAAGAGGATGTGGGTACTCGGGGCCTTATCGTCGAGCACGGAAGATCATCACCTCTCTCCTTTGTTACAGTAGAAAGAGATACCGGCAAAAGGACCATCGTCCACAGGAGAGGCGCTGTGAGTCCCCTCACCGAAGCAGACCTCAACGCTGACTTACTCCTTTCAGGAAAGATCCTTCTGATTGATGGCCTTCACCCACAGGCGGCACTTTCGGCTTCGAAGATGGCCAGGGATAAGAGTATCCAGGTTCTCTTGGACACCGGGGCATTCAAGCCCCACGTCCCTGATCTACTAGCTTTGGCCAATGTGGTCATCGCCCCGGAGTACTTTGTGGCAGAATACGGTTCCGGTAAATACCCCGCTCAAGTCGCTCAAGACCTACTTAATTTGGGACCAAAGATCGTCGTAATCACTCAGGGAGAGCGTGGAGGTCTCTGCTTCACAAAAGATGAGCAGTTTTCGTATCCTGGATTTGAGGTTAACGTAGTAGACACGACCGGGGCAGGTGATGTCTTTCACGGAGCCTTTGCGTTTGGGTTGTTAAAAGAGTGGAATTTGAAGAAGACTGCTACCTTCGCCAGCGCTGTGGCTGCCCTCAAATGTACCAGTCTCGGCGGCCGCACCGGCATCCCATCCCTTCAAGAGGCTTTGGACTTTCTCCGGAAGAGAAGTATGTTGTAGCCGCGCTTTCCGAAGCGCGCATGTGACTTCGCGGATGGTGGTGGCAGTTCGGGATTCGGTTCTCGCCAATCCGAACTCCCAAATCCGGAATCCTTAAGGCCTTCGCTCTCAGCCCAAGAAAAAAATGGAAGCGGCTCGTCCCACCTCGTAGGTGGCAAAAGGCTTCCGGTATCGTAACCATAACCCTAGTCACCCTTGAGGGGCTTATCCGAAACAAGCATACTGCTGCCCGAGCTGGAAGCATTATTGGAACTCCGCTGAAAACCAGGGGTTTATGGTTCTGGTCAAGCAAGTGCAGGCACCGGATGAATACAGCTTAGCTCAGAACTGCTCCAATCCGTTTAATTCGGCCACCACTATCCACTCCACTCCTCCCAGACGCAGCACGCACGACAAACAATGCCCATGCGCATCGCCCCTTTGCCAAAAATGTCTTGCTTCATCTGTTGTAAGGGCTTATATTAAGAATAGTTGCTTTGGAACACGTCCGACGCACCTCATTCGAAAGGAGAAGAACGATGGGGAAAGCTGTTTTAATCGTGTCCGCTGCTCTGGTGCTTTTGGCCGCCCTCTTCGTGGGTTGTGCGAAGAAGGACAGTTTGGTCGTAGCCAAAGTGGGGGGGGAGAAGATCACCTGGGGTGAGTTCAGGGAGGGGTATCTGAAATCGCCGCAGTATCGGCGGGCCCGGGAAGATTCCTCTGCCAAGCATGAGTATCTAAACTCCCTCATCCAAAAGAAGTTGATGGTTCAGGAGGCTTACCGCCAGGGCCTGGATAAGGATGAGGAGATCGCAAAGCAGGTGGAGAGCACGGAAAAAAACCTCATCTTGAGGGAGCTTTACAATAGGGAGATTTTGAATAAAATGGTGAGCGAGTCCGAGATCCGGGACTTTTATGACCATTCGGCTGAGGAGGTCAAAGCTCGGCACATCTTAATAAAGGCTCCGACAAATGCCTCACCTGAGGCGCGTCAAAAAGCCAGGGCCAAGATCGACTCCCTCCTGACCTTGGTTGAGCAAGGCCAGGACTTCGCCCAGTTGGCCAGGGAGAACTCAGAGGATACTGGTTCCGCGACCAAGGGCGGGGACCTGGGATTCTTCGGTTGGGGCAGAATGGTGGATGAGTTCCAGAAGGTCGCCTTCGCCCTCCAACCAGGCCAAACGTCAGATGTTGTTGAAACACAATACGGATACCACATCATTCGGGTCGAAGAGAAACGTGAGGCCAAACGGGGGAGCTACTCCGAGATGAGAGACCAGATCCGCAATCAGTTGTTGGGGCGGAAGAAGGCTGAGCTCCAACAAAGGGTTAAGGAGTATATTGAGAATCTGAAAAGGGAAAAGAACCTCGCCTTTGATGAGCAAGCTCTGGCCCTTCTCAGCGAAAAAAAGAGAGAAGGTGAGTTCACCGCCGAAAATTTGACTGACATCGAAAAGTCCACTGTTCTGGCCCGTCATAAAGGGGGAGAGTTGACCCTCGCAGACTACTTACTGCGAGAAGCTGAACTCCCTCCCCAGGCTAGGGCGAGGGCAACCGACACTGAAAGCCTGAAGCGACAGATAGAAGGTATGCTGACCAGCGACTTCTTGGTGGAGAAGGCGAAGGATCTGGGTCTGGAGAGAGAGCAGAAGGTCAGAGAGACGGTCCGGAAGCGCCGAGAGGAGTTGATGGTCAAGCAGTTCAGAAAGAACATCGAAAACTCGGTGCAGATCACCGAAGAGCAGATGAGGTCCCATTTTGAGCAACACAGGGAAGAGTATGTCCTGCCGGAGCAAGTCAACATCCAGGAGATCTTGGTCAAAGAGAAGACGGTGGCAGAAAGTCTCTTGAAAAGGATCAAGCGGGGTGCGGATATCGCCCCCTTGGCCAAGCAGCATTCCCAGAGAAAATGGGCGGCGAAAAGGGGCGGGAAGTTCGGCTTCTTCACGGAAAACCAGTACGGTCCAATCGGGAAAGAGGCCTTTGCCCTGAAGGTGGGTCAGTTCGGAGGGCCACTCAAAGTGCCAGGCGGCTACTCTGTCTTCAAGGTGATCGACAGACAGGAGCCCCGGCCCCAGACCTTCGAGGAGGCCAAACCGATTATGGAAAGGAAATTGGAGAAGGAACTGAAGGAAGCCGCTTTTGAGGGGGCCATGGCCGCCTTAAAGGAGAAGGCCTCTGTGGATATCAACCTCAAGGTTCTGACCATGAGGGTGGCCCAGGAGCAAGGGTAAAGGCGGCTGGGTCGATGGCACGAGCCTTCCGACAGGAAAACGGTCAGGGAATACCCCCCCCACATCCCAAAACAGACTCAGCCTGTTTGTGGGGGTCGACATCCGGGCCATCGGTGGCGAAAATAGTTGGCCACCCTGTCCTCAGGGTTTGGTCAACCCTGAGGGTTCACAACGGCATCTGGTTCGCTCTCATTCTGCTGGGGGCCATCGGATGCCCTGGCCGGACCCAGAAAGAGACCGTTGTAGCCAGGGTCGGAAACCAGGTCTTGACTCTGGAAGAGATAGCCGTGTTCACTTCATCCGGAAAAGGCGGGCCGGTTCCTGGGGAGGCGAAGAGGGAGTTTGTCCGCCAGTGGATCGATACCGAGGTTCTCTATCGGGAGGCCTTGAGGGAAAAACTGCACAAGGACAGAAGGATTAGGGGGGTCATTCGACAGATGGAGAAGGAGCTCTTGGCCGCCGAGTTGATGGAGAGAAGGGTCGGCAGCCAGATGGCTCTCGCCGAGAGAGAGATCGAAGATTATTACATCGACCATCGGGACGAATTTATCCTCACCGAGCCCCGCATTCGGGCCCGGCATATCCTTGTGGACTCAGAAGAGAAGGCGAAGCAGGTCAGAGACCGGTTGCAGAAGGGGGAATCTTTTGAAGATTTGGTTCGCGAGACCTCCCTGGACACAGCCACCATCGCCGCAGGCGGCGATCTGGGCATGATCTCCGAAGACGATGTGGTCCCCGCAATTGGAAACGTCGCCTTTCTGCTCGAAGTGGACGAAATCTCCGAGCCCATCCGGACAGAGTGGGGGTATCACATCATTCAAGTGACCGACGTCAAACCGGCGGGAAGTATGATGGCCCTCGGGGAGGTCAGAGAGGAGATCGCCAACAGGATCTTCGCCTCCAAACAGCGCCTGGCCTTCGACAGGCTGATGAAGGAGCTGAAAGAGAATGAACAGATCGAGGTCAACTGGGATCTCATTGAGTCTGAAGTCAGTGCCGAGGAAAAGGTTCACAACGGCCATTGAGTTCTCCGTACGATTCATCCTGCAGGCGTTGGTGATCCTCTCGGTCGGACATGTGGGCGCGCATACGGTCGGGGGCCAACAGGTCATCGATCGGATTGTAGCCGTCGTCGATGATGAGATCATCCTCCTCTCCGAACTCAATGCAGCCCTTCAACAGGCCGTCGTTCAGTTGGAGCTGGATCCCCAGAAAGAAGGGGATAAGATCGAAAAGCTGAGGGCCAACCTCGTCGATCAGATGATCGACGAGAAGGTGCTCTTGGTCAAGGCCAAGGAGGACAGCATCGAAGTCAAAGAGAGTGAGGTCGAACGGACTCTGGAGAATCGCATCGAAAGGGCCATCGAACAGTACGGCTCGGAGGAGGCCTTCCATAAGGAGTTGCAGCGAGTCGGTCTGACCGTAAAGGATCTCAAAAAGAGGTATCGGCAGGAGATCCGAAACCAACTTTTGGCCGAAAGGGTGATGCAGTCTGAGATCTCAGGGATCGATATCTCCCGCCGCGAAGTGGAGGAGTTTTATGAGACATACAAGGACAGCCTCCCTGAACAGCAGGAGGCGGTGCGCATCGCCCACCTCCTTTTGGAGGTGAAGCCCGGCGAGGGGGTCAAGCGTGATGCCCTCCAACGTATCCAAAAGATCCTGAAAGAGGTGAAGGCCGGAGCAGACTTCGCCGAGCTGGCTCAAAAATATTCAGAATGTCCCAGCGGACCCCTGGGCGGAGATCTCGGTTTCTTCGGACCAGGGACCATGGTCGCGGAGTTCGAGCGGGCCGCATTTGGCCTGCAGGTCGGAGGGATCAGCGATGTTGTCGAAACGCAGTTCGGGTATCACATTATCAAATGTGAGGAGAAGAGGGGGGACGAAGTGAGAGTTCGACACATCCTCATTCAGACGACCACAGGCCCTGAGGATGAAGAACGAACCAGAGAGGAGATCGCCAATCTGAAAGAGCGCATCGATCGGGGCGAGGATTTCACCGCCCTCGTCAAAGAGTACTCCGACGATCCGACAACAGCACCCACAGGCGGTGAACTTGGGTGGTTCTTGGTGGCCCAGATTCCGGCCCACTTCAAAACGGAGATCGAGTCCCTCGCGGTCGGAGAGGTGAGCGCCCCCATCAAGAGCGAGTCCGGATACCACCTCATCACAGTCCTCGAACGAAGAGAGGGCGGAGAACTCACTCTCGAAGACGACTGGGATACCATTAAGACCATGGCCAGACAGGAGAAGGTGAGGGAACGGTTCCAGGCTTGGCTGCGAGACCTTCGGGAGAAGATGTACGTTGAGGTCAGAATGGAGGACTGACAGGGTGTGCGGTTAGATCAGTTCCTCAAAGTTTGCTGCCTGGTGAAACATCGTACCGAAGCCAAAAAAGCGTGCGACTTAGGCGTCGTGAAAGTGAACGGCCAGGTGGCCAAGGCCAGCAAGGAGGTTCGAACGGGCCATATCATCACCGTCGACTCGGAAAGCAGATTCTTAGAGCTGGAAATCCTCGCCATCCCTCCCGGAAATGTGTCGAAGAAGGATGCCAGGGAACTCTACCGCATCATCAAGGACGAACACCGAAAGCTGTTCGATTTTTAGCCCGAAAAATTCCCTCCGCTCCTCCCCATCGCTGCCACATCTCAGCCAATAGATCATGAGGAAAAAACCGATCATTGCCATAACCATGGGTGACCCTGCTGGCATCGGGCCTGAGGTAATCATAAAGAGTCTGGCCTCATCCGAGGTCAAAAGCGCGTGCACCCCGATCATTGTTGGTTCACCATCCGTTATGTCGAAGGCAGCCGAACTTCTGAGGTCGCAGGTCCAGATGATGGTTGCCGACACCTTTGAAGAGCTCGATTCTCAAGGGGCTACCATTCCGGTCTTAGATTGCATCGGTAGCTCGGTGGAGAAAGTTAAAATTGGGCGCGCCTCGGAGGCGAGCGGTGTGGCTGCAGCCCGGGCTATCAAAAGAGCGGTCGAACTTGCCTCAGGCGGAGCGGTCAATGCCATCGTCACCGGGCCGGTCTCCAAACACGCCCTCCATCTTGCGGGTTACAACTACCCTGGGCAGACTGAATTTCTCGCCGACTTGACCGGCGCATCCGAAGTGGTCATGATGTTAGTGTCAGAAAAGTTACGTGTAGCCCTGGTCACCACCCACTGCAGCATCTCCGATGTGGCCGCCGGCATTACGAAGGAGACCATTGTCAAGAAGATGACGATCCTCAACACTTGGTTGCCGGTGTACTTCGAGGTGAGCCGGCCGAGGATAGCCGTGTGCGCCTTGAACCCTCACGCCGGGGACGGTGGAATCTTCGGGCGGGAGGAGATCGAGACCATCGGACCGGCCATTGAAGAAGTGAAAGGCATGGGCATCGATGCTGTCGGGCCGGTGCCGGCCGACGCCCTCTTCGCCCAGTCGCGGGTCAAACCGTACGATGCTTACTTGGCCATGTACCACGACCAGGGGCTCGTCCCTCTGAAGATGGGCGCCTTCGGGGAAGGGGTCAACGTCACCCTCGGTCTCCCCATCGTGCGCACCTCCCCGGACCACGGCACAGCCTTCGATCTGGCTGGAAAGGGGGTCGCCGATCCGGCCAGCATGATCGAGGCGGTCAAACTGGCCGCCCGCATGGCTAAAAGGAAGCCTCAGAATCGACTTATCGGAACTCTGTTTTCAATCTCCTGGTTCCCGACAGGCGAATTTTCTCACAAAATATATTGACAGAGAGGTTTGGAAGTGTTAAGAAGACTGAATTTGAGAGCCAATGAGGTCCACGCTGATTCTTCTCTTTGGGCCATAGCTCTTGATACACTGAACCTGGTAGATCATGTTCTCGTGCTTGGAACAATCCAGGACGAAAAAGATGTCTTCAATTTTGGTGGCTGGTGCCGCCTCGAGTTGTCCAATGGATCTGAGGCCTGGGTGCTATATGAAAGTGTTGCCATAAACCGCCCACTGGTCGTTGAATCTTCCGGCCAGGATACTCTATACGAAGAACCGGACTTAGGATCCGATATTGTCACCACCATCGATGAAATACGCCCTTTTTGGCTCTATCAAAGGTCAATTCAAGACAATGGATTATGGCTTAAAGCAACTTGCGGATACTATAAAGGCTGGCTCAAGGTGGATACGCTGGACTACATGCTCGAAACGGCATTGCTCGAACTCCTTATTTACTACTTAGGGTACGGCTCGCCCTCACTGGTTCTTCCGGTTTCCGGCCCTCTTAGAGATCTCGAATAAGCTCTGGACGTTGCTCATAAACTATCTGCGATCGCTGATCCTCTCTCTACGATTTACAGACAGTATACAATAGGCTATCAATCATATTATCCGCTGGGAGCTGGTGCTGTAATTGAATATTACTATCATTCTATATATCATCTCATGGAGCGATATGATGAGGCCATTTCAAATCTTCAAACGATTGTTAATTTATATTCAACCCAACAGCTATACAACGGTCCGGCTGGTCCTATAGCTGCTCTCAGGATTGGAGAGATCTATTTTGAGGACATTGGGGATTTGGACAAAGCCATTGAGGAATATCATTTTGTGATAACGGAGTACCCAGATATCTCTATTTACGGTTTTGAATGGAATGACTGGGTCGATATAAGAGCTGCTGAGAGAATCGTTTCGATGTTGGGTAACAATCCCGTCCGTTTAGAAATGGAATCCCGTCAGATAATAAATGAGAGCCCAAATCCCCCAGTGCAAATGATTGGATATGTGGGCATAATTAAAAGCATGGGGCCGAGAGGCCTCTGCGATGATTTGCTGCAGATTTCTTCGGAAGCGATAAATCGACATCCCGATGTCCAAAGAGGGTTTTTTAAGACGGTCATTGACTATGCCTCGTATGTGGCGGCGGCAGCGTTTCAGGCCCTGGAAGACAATGTTGAGCTGGCCAAGTTTATTCAATTTGGCCGAAGTCTGGAAGATCAATACCAGAATCTCATGGTTGCTCCCTTTGCAGCATCGAAGGTAGCAGAACTAGCTGACAAGACAAACAGCGACATTCATTCAGTTATCAAGAAATATGAGCACGTTTGTGCTACAACCAGCGAATTCTGGATTTTTGATCCTATCAGCCGAGTTAATTACAGTCACTACTTAGCTAATGCCCGGATTAAGGAATTGAAAGAAGCAAATATCGTAGAAGCTCAAACAACAGGTGCGACCGTTGACCTCAGGCTGGGTCACGGAGAGAAATTCCCTTCGCTTATGCAGATGAATATTGGTGATATGGTGGCTGTCTTATATCCAGACGACTGCTTTGTCAAGCATTTTAACGGCACATCAGGATACACAAAAGTGAAACAACAAGACGGCATAATCGGATGGGTCCCAACCGCAAATTTGCAATTTCACTGGAGCCCCATTTGTGATGAAGAAAAAGAAGCATCCACCTGGAATATGTATCTGGCAAATTCAGAGAATCGGCCAGCATTTTCTGGTCCGGAGATAAGAAATCCAGTCGTCTTGGATGTGCTTTGGAATTATACGGTCAAAGGATTACGGTTCTATCATATTAATGGAGATCAAGTACCTGATTTGATATTGCACAAAGGTTGGGCTTCACCTATTTCGGCATTGGATGGCGTAACTCGAGATATCTTTTGGGAGATTGAAAGTTACGAAGAGTATTCTGTAATAGCTGATGGCAAATTATTCTTGCGCAAGTTCTATTATGGCCGAGGTTTTACAGACATCGAATGTTATGACCTGCAAACTGGTGAATTGGTTTGGTTGGTTTCGACAGATACCCGTATCGAATCGTACTTGATCGCCTTTGAAGAAAAGCTATACGCTGTTTTCGCTGACAGCACACTTCTGTGCTCCAGTTCTCTTGACGGTCATACCCTCTGGGCGAGCAAAATAAACATACAACAAGGGTCCTATACCTACTTTGGTGTCAATAGTCGCGGATGCATTCTCAGCACATCTGATTCAATATTCGCCCTGAATTTAGACGATGGGTCTCTAAAATGGGCCATAGGGCTCTATCACTCGTCAGATGTTCCGGTCCTTGATCAAGACGCCGCCTATTTTTGCAGTGCATTTGGAGTCACCGCTGTAAATCTGGATGATGGCTCTGTAAAATGGGAATTTGGCGATTTTGGGTATACGATGAAATCAGATTGTCCGCCATTACCCAATGAAGATAAGGTTTATTGTGTCTCTTACCACAAAATTTTTGCACTCGATAGAGAAACGGGCGAACTTTTATGGTCTAAGAAGTTGGAAGGAACTCCAAGATACTCGCCAATTGCTGTAGGAAAAACTCTGCTGGTCTCATTTTCTCAGGAATCACTAATCAGGGCGTTTGATTCGGAGACAGGAGACGTTTTGTGGTCTTTACCATTATCTAACGTGTATCAGCCGATCTATCAGTATGGCATGCTTTACGTAAATGGGTCCACGGGTACAGTTATCATTGGCAACGGATCTTCAACCTCAGTCGACTCGCATGAGTTCGCTACCACAACGGATTTCAATTTGATGCAAAATTACCCCAATCCGTTCAATCCACGTACCACTATCCGTTATCAAATACCGAAGGCGGGACACGTCGCTTTAACGGTTTACAATATTCTCGGGCAGACAGTGGATAAACTGGTGAACGAATTTAAAGCAGCGGGGAATTACTCCGTTGAATGGGATGCCTCTGATAAGGCTTCCGGAGTATATCTATACCAAATCGTGGTCGGGGAGTATTCTGCGGTGAAAAAGTGTGTGGTTTTGAAGTAGTGGGTTAGGAGGGCAGGGCCAAATGTGGCAAAGCACCGGTCCTGAGAAATCTATTGACAAAAAGGTCAAAAAATGTTATCACCTGCATAATTCGTAAGCTGCCATTCCTGCGAATGCAGAGCCTGCCCCCGTATCGCCGACCGGAGTCGGGGACAAGCTTATTACGGGGCATCTCCTTGTTGTTGGCACAGGCGGAGATCCCTTTATACACAGGGACAAGGACTCCGGTATGAAACCGGAATGACATGCGTGATGACCGTGTCGTATTCTGCAACTGAGTTCAAAATCATTGGCAACCGTAAGTTTAAAAAATGGTCTTGTCACATATGATTCTGAGAGATTTTATGAATAATCCAGGATCATTGTACGTAAGGTTCATTGGATTTTGAATTTGGCCGAGCTTATAAGAACGTGTTATCGGACATCGGATTGAAAGAGAATATCAATGGACCCGGGGATGGGAATACCAATCTTTAGCGTGGGGCTGGCTTTTGTATGGGGTATTATTTTCGGTTTGTGGCTCCGGAGCCGAGCATCAACACGCGAGGTCTTGAAGGCATCGTTTTTCCTATTTCTCTACTCCAGTCTGCCAGCGGCTTCTTTCATTCTCATTCCTGGGATGGGATTGGTCAGTGGACAACATATTTTGAGTGCTGAGGAAGGAGCCGGTTTTGGCATTCCTGATTTCTTAGGTTTGTCCTGCCCTCTGAACACCATATCGGGTTTCTATGCAACCCTTGTAAGAGGCGCGGTCGTGTTCAAAACAGTAATCACAGTGGGCGAAGTTAGTTTGCTCATTCATCTTGGACAAAAGTCTGCGGTTTGCGGTTCTCAGAACAGTCTCATATCCGATGTCCGACAACCCAGAGGTTCTGGCTTAATTGTTGAGGACCAATAATAGTGAATTCCGATACGAACAATGCACATTTGCGTGTCCAACCTGCCACGAGCAAAATCACCCTGGCGAACCGCTGGGACCATTTTCTGGCCCGCTGGGGAATCAACCGTAGTGGGCATCGGGTCAAGCCAGGTCTGTACGCACTCGGCAACCCGGCACCGGATTCCCCTGTCTTTGTCACGGCCAATTATGCCCTCAGCTTCGACGCGCTGCGGACGGCACTCACGGAGATTGATTGTTATATCATGGTGCTGGACACGAAGGGCATCAACGTCTGGTGCGCTGCTGGTAAAGGGACCTTCGGCACCGATGAATTGGTGCACCGGATCGAAGAGACCGAGCTCAATGGCGTCGTCCATCACCGTCTACTGATCTTGCCTCAACTGGGTGCAACTGGAGTTGCCGCCCATGAGGTCAAAGAGCGCTCGGGCTTCAAAGTCGAGTATGGCCCTGTACGTGCGATTGATCTGCCGGATTATCTCAAGACCCACCAAGCCACACCGGAGATGCGCCGGGTGCGCTTCGCCCTGCGTGACCGCTTGATCCTGATCCCGGTGGAACTGGTTCACATCTTCCTACCGATGATGATTGCGGCGGTGGTACTGTTCTTTGTCGGCGGCCTGGTGTGCTCTGTGGCTGCGGTTGTGGCAATTTTAGCTGGCGTAGTCTTATTCCCCATTTTGCTTCCCTGGATCCCAACTCCCAACTTCAGCACCAAGGGGTTCATTCTGGGAGCGGTAGTGGTTCTACCATTTGTCCTGGCAAAGCTTCTCGGCAACCCAGACGCAGCGTTGTGGCAGCGGGCCGGGTGGGCGTTGACCTCCTTGCTGGCTTTACCGCCGGTGACGGCGTTCCTGGCGCTGAACTTTACCGGCTCGACACCGTTCACATCCAAGAGTGGGGTCAAGCGCGAGATATTCGCCTACATCCCCATTATGGCCTGGATGTTCGGCGGAGGCGTTGTTTTGATAGTTGCTCTGACCTTAACTCGTGTGTTAGGAGGTTCATGATGATCGGCGCTTATATGACCAATACGCTTCAGTACAATCCAGAGTTGTGTATCGGCTGTAAAATGTGCAGCATAGTCTGCCCACATGCTGTATTTGCGCAGAGTGATCGTGTGGCTCAGCTTGTCCACCCCGATAGATGCATGGAATGTGGCGCCTGTCAGCGCAACTGTCCCACGGCTGCGATCACAGTGGATGCCGGCGTAGGGTGTGCGTCCGCTATGATGTTGGCCGCCTTAACCGGCAGGAAAGAGGCCACCTGCGGCGGTGAGAGCGAGGTCTCCTGCTGCTCCGCAGAAAAGTAGAGAAAGCGATACGACACGGTGAAACATCTGCCCCGTGACTTCTTCATGAGATGGGAATATACTTCTCGTATGGCCTTCCATTCATCCGAAGCGGATATCCCATATCGATGGGCTGACAGTCGAATTTTCTTATAGTTCTCAAAAAATGCATTGACAAAGAGGCTCAAACATGTTATTATTAGTGTGTTTTTCGGGGTTCACCCAGAGGGAGGTGTATTCGCCCAAATCCCCTTTGGCGACTTCGGCAACCCCAGAAACGTCAGATGAGGTTTCCGTCTTAACAGAGATGGAGGTGAGAAGTAATGGATGCGATTCGTATACGCAAACTTGTCGGCGCATCGGTTGCTCCGTTCTGGGCTCATCGGGCTGTGGAAAGACCGTAAGGATTTCGGAGATAGTGCGGCTTATGCCCGTCAACTTCGGGAACAAGCACAAAGACGCCGAGGATGAGGAATGATCCTTCTGGACACCGATGTCATGATAGATCTTCTGCGTCAGTATCCACCTGCGGTGGCGAAGAAGAGATCGTTTTGCCCGGATTTGTGGTGATGGATTCAAAAGACTATTTCCTTTCCTCTCGCGGAATTTGATACGGCTGGTGCTTAGTGCCAAAAACTGGCTCGGCCTCATCTCACATGGTGTGGCCGGGCTTCGCCCCAAAATACTGCCTTCTTTGCCAGCGAGGATGAAAGCAGGCGAAGGGGGACTTGTTGGCTGACGACGACGGCAACTTCGGCCATGACAGGAAACATTAGGCGAAAGCTTACTCAGGATAAGGAGGTGTCAGTATGCCAATAGTTGACGGAAGGTACGAGGTGAAGATATCGACCACCTTTCGCTCCGTTAAGGAAGCGGTGGAAGAGATGAAGAAGAAGATCGAAAGATCGAGGAAGGTTCGAATCAACAACATCCCCATGCAGTTGCTCGAAAAATTCGAGCCTCTGCTGGAGGGAAAAGACGTGAAGATCATTCTTCCCCCCGATGAGAGGCCCACTGCCCAGTTGAAGAGATTGGGAGATGTTGCAGTGACGAAGGCGCGGATTTATAAGGACTTCAAGGGGATTGAGGCTGAGGCAGGTGGTCTCTATTTCTCCGACAGAGTCTATAACGTTGTTTGGACCAAGGACAAGATTCTGGAAGTTGACACTCTGGAATATGGCAAGTGCGTCAAGTGTATGAGGGATATGTTTGAAACGGGATGGAGGTACTCTGAGAAATAGAGCAACTCTGACTTGATTTAGGATTTACAGTTCACCATCTTCAGAACGAGGAAGGAACGGACAATGGGAAAGAGTTTTGTCCTTTCAGTAGTTTTTTCCATCATCTGGGTTCTTCCTGTTGCATCGGAGAGAGGGGGGTTAACAGCATCAGAGGTCGAGGTGGCCCTCGACCGGAGCGATCTGAACGCTCTTACAGTCGTAGGTGAGATCTTTCACCTCTTCGAGAAGAAATCGGAGGCAATATGGCCTGGGTATCGCCTCAACCGCCGCCCCCTATTGATATACCGCCCGGACGAATGGGCACTGCTGCTCAATCACCCCGGAGAAGTCGAGGGGTTTGGGCCGCTGCCGCCGGGTTGGCCGACAATGGACTGCCCGGCGAGCTACCACCTCGGCCGTTACGACGATCTGGTGGGACAACTGATCATCGACTATCCATTAGGAGATGAGGTTGCACCGGCCTTAGCCCTTGACCAAGACTATACGTCAGTCGACGAGATGTCCTCCCTCTTCGGTTTCATCGTCCATGAGGCCTTCCATCGCTATCAGAACGAGTCCTTCGGCGAGCTACCCTGGGCCCGCGAGGAGCGATACCCCATCGACGACCTCCAGAACAACGCTCTCATCTGCCTTGAGATGAAGATACTCCGAAGTGCACTGGAGGCGATGCGAGCCGGCGACAGGAAAATGTGTGAAGAGCTGACCAGGGAGTTTGTCGCTGTGCGCGCTGAGCGCTGGAGTAAGAGCCCCCCCTTTGTGGAACGGTTCGAGCAGTACATAGAGCTCAATGAGGGAACAGCCAAGTACGTCGAGTATCGCTCCTACTCCGCAGGGACTGAACCCGATTATGAGCCTGGATCGGATATTCTGAGGATCCATCCGGGACTATTCTTGAGCGCCGATGCCTTGTATGGGGCTATCCAGGAGGATCTCGACAATTTCACGAGGAAAAACGCATTAGCGCCAGACGACGTCCCCCGCCATCGCGTCTACCCGGTGGGCGCAGCCCAGGGATTTCTGCTCGACTACTTGGGCATAGAGTGGAAAAGCGAGGCTCAGAAGGCAGGCACCCAGTTCACCTTTGTGAAGCTCCTCGAGCAGGCGCTGAATATCTCGGCTGACGAGCTTTCCGATCTCGTGGACAAGGCAAAGCGTGATTACGCCTTCGGGGAAATCGGACAGAGCACCCAGGTCATCTTGGATACCTACCGCCAAGAGTATGAAAAGGCCCTGGCCGACTTTGAGAACCAGGCAGGATGGCGGATCGAGATCGACCTGAACGCCAACGGCCTCTCCCGATCCCGGACCAGACGGAGCAGAGGATTCGTCGTGGATCGAGGGTGTATCACCTTCAACCCGCTTTACAATGTCTATACTCTGAGAAGGGGCCGAGCCTCTTCTGACCTTCTCCAAATGTTAGAAAAAATTGTTGGCCCTAATCCTCTCTGGCTGTCGGTCAGGGATAAAGGTCTCATGGAGGTGAACGACTGGGACCGACGACGACGAACGGTCATCTTCTATTGCGACTCGCTGGACTCATTACGAATTGACCAGCAGCTTGTGAAGGCAGAAGATGGCAGGTATGAGTTCGCATCAGCTCTACTGATGAAGGGACCGAATTTGGAATTTGAATTCGCCGGTAACGGACTCATCATGATCGACGGTCGATCCGTTTCTGTAAAGGCTGATTGACACGAATTCTCGTTTATGTATGGAGAACCCGATTGACACAGGAAAGGAGGTTGAGCGGTATGCGTTTATGGTCCATAGTTTCCTCTGTTGGGTGTATGGTGATTGCTTCCATGATTGCTTGCTCTCAACCATCAAAAGAAGCGATCGAGCTGAAGCATTTTCCCCTTGACTCCATGGAAGGAATCATCACGCGGTCAGGTGTCCAAATCGATGAGGACATCTCGAGCGACGGTAATGGATCCTTGCGGATTACGGCAACAGAGCGAACAGTCGTGCGCTTATTCGAGGTACGCGACATAGACATTGAGGACGCCCGCTTGATTTACCAGGCCCGGGTCCGAACGGAGAAGATGGATGGCCCGGTCTATCTCAAAATGTGGTGCCATTTCACCGGAAGAGGAGAGTTCTTCTCCCAAGGGCTTCAATCACCGGTATCAGGCACCACCGAGTGGACAACAATAGAAACCCCATTCTTTCTCAAAAAGGGTGAGAACCCTGACGCCGTAAAACTCCACCTGGTCGTCGACGGTAGTGGTACAGCCTGGATCGATGATATACGTTTGATTAAAGGGCCATTACGGTAAAGAGGATGTTGGGTGACTTCGTAACCCGACCTGCGGATTGCTCACATTAAGCAAAACGGTAGGTTGGATTGAGGTACGAAACCAGACATTACTTGGTGGAGTTCAGTGTTGGGTTTATCAACCAACGATTGACCTAACGGTCCTGCAGGTACAGATTCCTCCCTTCGGTCGGAATGACAAGATTAAAGAATGGTCGAGCTTAATACGGGTGGGAGTCCAATTCCCACCCGAGCAATTGATAAGGAGGTGATGTGGGATGCGTAAAGTCCATTTATTTCACATGGGACTCATTTTAGCTCGTTTGTTTGCTGCCGGATGGCTGTTGACCTGCGCCGTCAATCCGGTCACCGGAAAGCGGGAGCTGATGCTCATGAGCCAGGCCCAGGAGATTCGGCTGGGCCGGGAGTCGGACTCCCAGATCGTTGCCGCCTACGGCGTTTACGAGGACAGCGCTCTGGCACAGTACATCAACGACCTGGGGCAGAGAATGGTCAGAATCTCACATCGTCCCAACCTCCAGTTCACCTTTCGGGTTCTCGACAGTCCGGTGGTGAACGCCTTCGCCCTGCCCGGCGGGTTTGTCTACGCCACCCGCGGCATTCTGGCATACATGAATAACGAGGCCGAACTGGCCGGAGTGCTGGGTCATGAGATCGGCCACGTCACGGCCCGGCACAGCGCGAAACAATACAGCAAGGCTCAACTAGCCAGTCTCGGGTTGGGTGTGGGAAAGATCCTCTCAGAAGATTTTCGGAGATATGCCGGCTTAGCAGAGTTCGGCGTCGGGCTCCTCTTCCTCAGATTCAGCCGCGACAACGAGCGCCAGTCAGACGAACTTGGGGTCGAATACGCCACGAAAGTCGGTTACGACGGGTCCCGGATGTCCGACTTCTTCACTACCATAGAGCGATTGGGTGAGGGTCCACGTCAGGGTGGACTGCCGGGCTGGTTTTCCACCCATCCAAATCCGGCCGACCGAGTGGAGGCCACCCGCAGACTGGCCGCAGAATGGCAACAGAGGGTGGGCCCGCATCCGTGGCAGGTTAACCGCGAACCGTACCTGAAAATGATCGACGGGCTCGTCTACGGCGAGGATCCGAGGCAGGGATATGTGGAAGAGAACACCTTCTATCACCCCACCCTCCAGTTCCAATTCCCGGTCCCTCGAGGCTGGCAGGTGACCAACCTGCCGACGCAGGTCCAGATGGTCTCCAAGGAGAAGGACGCAGCCATCACGCTCTCCCTAAAAGAGGGAAAAAATCCCCGGAGTGCCGCCCTGGAGTTCATAGACCGGACCAAGGGACAGGTCCACTCTGCAGAAGCGCTCACAGTCAGCGGCCTTCAGGCGTACCGCCTCCTTTCAGACCTTCAATCAGGCGAGATGCGCCTGCGAGTTCTCTCATATTTTATCGTTAAAGAGGGTTACATCTTTATCCTCCATGGCTTGAGCACCATCGATCGGTTCGCCCTCTATCGAGACCATTTCCGCCGAACCGCGACCAACTTCGCCCCCACCCGTGATCCAGAGATCAGCAATATCGAACCGATGCGCATCAAAATCGTACAGGTCGAAGCGACAGCACCTCTCCGGACGGCCTTAGGGCGCTCGCCCCGGGCAGAGGTAAAAGAGAAGGATCTGGCCCTGCTCAATGGGATGGCTCTGGATGAGGTGGTCACTGCTGGGACTCTCATCAAAGTCATAGCCTCAAAAGAGCCGTAGCCACTTTCAATCCCCAGGGCTCTGGTTTGCAACTACGGTGATATGTTTCATTGTTCGTCCCAAAATGCGTTCACTTGGTCCCGGGGCGAAGCAATCCCCAGAGTCCTGGCGTCACTTTACTAAATAGATGGGGCTGATATCCACTAACATATTCCTAAGCTGAGCGATTGTTGATAGAGTAAAAAACCTCTTGGATTTTCAGTGATTTGTTATTATTATAGTTATAGAAAGAGTAAAAACTCACAACCTTTAACCCAAGAGGTGATGATAATATGATACAAAAACCCATCAAAAGGCAAGGGAAAATTGCACGGATAGAAGCGACGTCTGAGAAAATCTCTGGTCGTGGTGGTCTGTTATTTTTCCTTCGGTATCTTAAAAACATAGAGTTTTATCGTTTGTTGCAAAGTCGTTTTAATTTCATCAAAGGTT
>JBHIER010000011.1:0-18878 GCA_046760705.1 bacterium | reverse complement strand
GGAGAACGACGCCGACGTGTTGGGTCTGACCGGAGCCGCGGCCGCCTTGTGTATTTCAAACATCCCCTTTTCAAGCCCGATCGGTGCCGTTCGAGTCGGGTTGATCTCTGGCAATTACGTAGTCAATCCTACCTTTTCCCAGTTGGAGGAGAGCGATTTGGACATCGTAGTTGCAGGAACTGCCGATTCCATTCTCATGGTCGAGGGGAAGGCCAAGGAGGTCTCCGAACATGAGCTGGTCCAGGCTATTCGCTTCGGCCACGAATCGATCGAGCGCATTATCGAACTTGAGCGCGAACTGATCGCTGTGTGCGGCAAACCGAAGCGGGAGGTTCCCCACACAGAGGTGGATGAGAAACTGATTCAGGCCGTGAAAGATCTGTCTCTGGACAGAATTCGCCGGGCCAACACCCTTCCCGACAAGGAGCAGAGAAAGAAGGCCATAGACGATACGGTGGAGTATGTCATCACGGAGTTGGGCGAACGGTTTCCCGACGCCGAGAAGATCATGGCTGCGATGATCTTTGAGATTGAGAAGGAGGACATGCGCCGCATGATTCTGGAGCAGAGGCGGCGGGTGGATGGTCGTGGTTTGGACGAGATACGGCCGGTCACCTGCGAGGTGGGGATTCTTCCCCGAACCCACGGTTCGGCCCTGTTTACCCGGGGCCAGACCCAGAGCCTGGCGGTGGCCACCCTGGGGACCAAAATGGATGAGCAGCGCATAGACGACCTTTTGGGAGAATCGTGGAAAAGTTACATGCTTCACTACAACTTCCCCCCTTTCAGCGTCGGGGAGGTTCGTCCGATCCGTGGACCCGGACGACGGGAGATCGGACACGGTGTTCTGGCCGAACGGGCCGTCGAACCGATGATCCCCTCCGATGAGGTCTTCCCCTACACCATTCGCATCGTCTCCGATGTCCTCGAATCGAACGGGTCCTCCTCCATGGCTACGGTGTGTGCCGGGACGCTCTCCCTGATGGACGCAGGTGTCCCCATCAAAGATATGGTGGCCGGTATCGCCATGGGTATGGTGAAGGAGAACGATCGGGTGGAGATTTTGACGGACATTCTCGGCATTGAGGATCATCTGGGAGACATGGACTTTAAAGTGACCGGATCCCGAAAGGGCATTACGGCCTTTCAGATGGACATCAAGACCGGTGGCATCACCTACGATCTGTTGGAGAAAGCTTTGGAGCGGGCGAAGGCGGCCCGGCTCCACATTCTCGATATTATGGCCCAGACGATTTCCAAGCCGCGCCCTGAACTGTCCATCTACGCCCCCAGAATATCGGTGCTCAAGATCCCTGTGGAAAAAATCGGCGGAGTGATCGGACCGGGCGGAAAGATGATCAGATCCATTACAGAACAGACCGATGCCAAGATCGATATTGACGACGATGGGACCATCACTGTGGCTGCCAGCAATCTTGAGTCCGGGCAGAAGGCGGTCGAACTTATCAAGGCCATTGTGGCCGAACCGGAGATCGGGAAGACATATACAGGGACGGTGAAAAAGACCACCAGCTTCGGGGCTTTTGTAGAATTTATGCCTGGCAAAGAGGGGATGGTCCACATTTCAGATCTGGAGCGCCACAGGGTGAATCGGGTTGAAGACGTGGTCACTGTCGGTGATGAGATTTTGGTGAAGGTGATCAGCATCGACCCTCTGGGAAAGGTGAAGTTGAGCCGGAAGGCGGCCCTGGGACCGCCGCGAGGGCACAGGGCTGGGGCGAAGGTCGATGGTTCCAGAAAAAAGTTCTCACCACCCGGTGGCCGATAGGCCGGATGACCGACCATGGAACGGAAGACCATATACAACAGGTCAGTATTGGATAATGGGTTGACGGTGGTCTCTGAGTACATTCCCTATGTCCGGTCCCTATCCATTGGGGTGTGGATTCGGACCGGCTCAAGGAACGAGATCCCGGATAAGAACGGCATCTCTCATTTCATTGAGCACATGGTCTTCAAGGGCACCACGAATCGCACGGCAGAGGAGATCGCCAGAAGCCTGGAATCGGTTGGGGGGCACCTGAACGCTTTCACCGGCAAAGAGTTGACATGCTACTACGCCAGAGTTCTGGACGAACACATGCCTCTGGCCATGGACGTCCTGGCCGACATTCTGGCCAATTGCCTCTTCCAGGAGGAGGATATTGAAAGGGAGAAGCAGGTCGTCATCGAAGAGATCAAGAATCTCGACGACACGCCTGATGAGCTGATCCATGATCTCTTTTCCAGATCCCTGTTCGAGCCCCATCCGCTGGGCTGGCCGACCCACGGCCCTGCGGAGAATGTGAACCGTTTTTCAGCGGACGACCTGCGTGACTTTGTCAGCGCTCAGTATACTGCCGACCGGATAGTGATCGCTGCTGCTGGCAACGTCATCCACGCCGATTTCGTCGATCTGGTCACTGAGCATTTTCATTTCTCCACCCTCGGTCAAGAGAGGGCAACCGTCGATTTTCCGCCGTCATCAACCAGAATAGACGTCCATACGAGAAGAATCTCGCAGACGCATCTTTGCCTCGGAACGAGGAGCTATCCCTATACTCATCCTCACCGGGTTTCCCTCTGTGTGCTCAGCACGCTCCTGGGTGGTGGCATGAGTTCGAGGCTCTTTCAGAAAATCCGAGAAAATTTGGGATTGGCCTATTCAATCTTCACCTCCCTCGTCTTCTTCGCCGATACGGGAATTTTTTGGGCCTATGTGGGCACCGACTCCTCTCACACCAAAAAGGTACTGAGAATGGTTGGGCAGGAATTTCACAATCTCGCCTCGGAACCGATATCGGATGAGGAGCTTGCCAGGACAAAATCTCAACTGAAGGGGAGCCTCATGCTCGGTCTGGAGAGTACTTCTGCTCGCATGACTCGTTTAGCAGAGATGGAGATTTACAGGAATGGCTATTGGAGTCTCGATGAGACGCTGGCCGAAATTGATCGGGTGACAGCAGAGGAGATTCGGGAAATTGCCGGCGATCTTTTCGATCCCCAGAAGCTCACCCTCACCGTCCTGGGACCGGTGAAGGAAGGTACCATCACAGAGGAGGACCTGCTTGTGGATAAATCTGCCTCAGGGAAAGCATAGACCATGGTCGTTGGAGTACCGAAGGAGATTAAGAGCAACGAGGACCGTGTTGCTCTGCTGCCTGTGGGGGTGGAGGCGTTCGTGAGGAAGGGGCATACGGTCTTGGTCGAAAAGAACGCCGGGGTGGGAAGCGGTATCGAAGACGAGGAGTACAGGAAGGCCGGGGCTACCGTTGTGGAGGCCCCGGAGGAGATTTACCAAGAGGCCGCCATGATCATGAAGGTGAAAGAGCCCCTGGCCCCTGAATATGGTCTGCTGCGGGAAGGCCAGGTGGTCTTCACCTACTTCCACTTCGCCGCCAGTGAGGAACTGACCCGGGCCATGATGAGGGCCAAAATCGTGGCCATCGCTTACGAAACCGTCCAAACCATTGACGGGAAACTGCCCCTTCTGATTCCCATGAGCGAGGTGGCCGGCAGAATGGCCAGTCAGGAGGGGGCGATGTACTTGGAGCAGCGGAGGGGGGGGTGGGGGATCCTATTGGGTGGGGTACCGGGAGTGGAGCCAGCCAGGGTGGTGATTTTAGGCGGTGGGGTGGTCGGCACCAATGCAGCTAAGATGGCCGCCGGCCTCGGGGCACGGGTGACCATTTTGGATATCGATCTTGAGCGGCTCCGATACCTTGACGACATTATGCCCGGCAATGTGAGCACCCTCATGTCCAACAGCTACAACATTCGCAGCGCCATCGCTGAGGCCGACCTCTTAGTGGGGGCAATCCTCGTCCCTGGGGCCAAAGCACCGCGGCTGGTCACCCGCGAGATGCTAAAGCTTATGAAACCCAGATCGGTCATCATCGATGTGGCCGTGGATCAGGGAGGATGTGTCGAAACGTGCGAGCCGACCACCCACGATCAACCCACCTATGTGGTGGACGATGTCCTCCATTACTGCGTGGCCAACATGCCCGGGGCGGTCCCCAGGACGTCGACCCTGGCCCTGACCAACGCCACCCTTCGCTACGCCCTCCAGATCGTCGAAAAGGGGTACCAACAGGCCGTCCGGACCAACCCGGAGATTGCGGCTGGGGTGAATATGATCGACGGCAAGATCACCCACCCAGGGGTGGCCGAGGCCTTTGAACTCGAATATTACCCTCTCAAAGAGATTATGGGTTGAAATCTGTCAATACTATGCGGAAAGGACGGATGCAAAGCGTCTACGTGGAGGAGATCGGCGCATACGATGGTCAGCAGGTGACTATCACAGGGTGGCTCTACAACAGAAGATCGAGCGGGAAGATCCAGTTCCACCTCATTCGGGACGGTACAGGGCTCATCCAGTCCGTCCTCACCCCGGATGGGATAGGGGAGGAGCTCTTTGAGCGGTGCGATCGCCTTCCCCAGGAGTCCTCGGTGGTCGTCTCGGGCAGGGTGCGGGCCGATACACGGGCTCCAGGGGGATACGAACTCGATGTCAACAGCTACCAGATTGTCCAGGAGGCGGAGGAGTACCCCATCACCCCCAAAGAACATGGCACGGCCTTCCTGATGGATCATCGCCATCTGTGGCTCCGCTCATCTATGCAACAGGCCATTCTCAGGATACGGAGTGAAGTGGTCAAGGCCTGTCGAGATTTTTACGACGAGCGGGGATTTGTCCTCTTAGATGCCCCTATTTTTACTCCTGCGGCTTGCGAGGGGACCACCACACTTTTTGAGACGAACTATTTCGATACCAAGGCCTACCTGACCCAGAGCGGGCAGTTGTATATGGAGGCTGGAGCCATGGCCTTCGGTAAGGTCTACTGCTTTGGTCCGACCTTTCGGGCCGAGAAATCGAAAACCCGACGCCATCTGACAGAGTTCTGGATGATTGAACCGGAGGTGGCCTATCTCGATCTTGACGGCGATATGAATCTGGCCGAAGAGATGGTCATCTACGTCGTTCAAAGGGTCTTGGAACGGAGCCAGACGGAGTTGAAGACCCTCAAACGGGACACGAGCCCTCTGAAGAGGGTCACCTCCCCATTTCCGAGGATACGGTACGACGAGGCCCTGAAGATCCTGCAGAAGGAAGGTCTTGAAGTAAAATGGGGGAGCGACTTTGGCGGTGACGAGGAGACCGTCCTCTCGCGACGGTTCGATAGACCCCTTTTGGTTCATCGATACCCTTTGGTCTCCAAACCGTTCTATATGAAGACCGACCCCGAAGATGAGAAGTTGGCCCTGTGCATGGATATGCTTGCTCCAGAGGGATACGGTGAGATCGTAGGTGGAGGACAGCGCGAGGACGATCTGAAGACGTTGGAGAAGAAGATCAAAGCCCACAACCTTCCCACAGAGGCCTTTCAGTGGTACCTCGACCTGCGCAGATACGGGACGGTGCCCCATTCAGGTTTCGGCCTGGGGATTGAGCGGACTGTGGCCTGGATTTGCGGTGTCCCCCACGTTCGTGAGACCATCCCCTTCCCCAGAATGATGCACCGACTCTACCCCTGATCATATCTGCTGGCCCAGATGGAGAGGAGCACAGATGGCAGACTACCCCTTTGCTGAGATCGAGTTGAAGTGGCAACGGATCTGGGAGCAGACCGGAGCCCACAAGACGGATATGTCCAATACCCGGAGGAAACTCTACTCTCTGGTGATGTTTAGCTACCCCTCTGGGGAGAAACTCCATATCGGGCACTGGTATAACTACGGGCCGGCGGACACGTGGGCCAGGTTCAAGAAGATGCAAGGATACAATGTTTTTGAGCCCATGGGCTTCGATGCCTTCGGTCTGCCTGCCGAGAACTACGCCATCGAGCACGGCGTCCATCCGGCCCAGAGTACTGCCGACAACATCGAGTATATCCGCCACCAGATCAAAGCAATAGGGGCCATGTACGACTGGGACAAGGAGGTCAACACCAGCGATCCTACATATTATAAGTGGACCCAGTGGCTCTTCCTCCAGCTTTACAAGAACGGACTGGCTTACCGGAGGCGGGCTCCGGTGAACTGGTGCCCCAAGTGTCAGACCGTCCTGGCCAACGAGCAGGTGATCCAGGGCCTTTGCGAGCGGTGCGATTCCGAGGTCACGAAGAGGGACTTGACGCAGTGGTTCTTTAAGATTACGGCCTATGCCGAACGGTTGCTCCGGGATCATGAGAAGATCGACTGGCCGGAGAAGACGATCAGCATGCAGCGAAACTGGATCGGGCGGAGTGAAGGAGTTTTGCTGAGCTTTGACATCGATGGGGACGAACGGACCATCGATGTCTTTACTACCAGGCCCGATACTCTCTACGGGATGACCTATGTCGTTTTGGCCCCCGAGCACCCGCTGGTTCGCGAATTGACATCTCCCGAAAAGAGCAGGGAGGTGGAAGCATATATTGAGAGGTCGAAGCGCATCTCTGAGATCGAGCGGGCTTCGGCCGAGCGAGAGAAGACAGGTATCTTCATCGGGCGCAATGTGATCAATCCGGTGAACGGGGAGCGGGTTCCCCTGTGGATTGCCGACTATGTCCTGGCCAGTTATGGCACCGGGGCAGTCTTTGCCTGCCCGGCCCACGACGAACGCGATTTCGCATTTGCTCGGAGATTCGGACTGCTCATCCGTGAAGTGGTCCGGCCCAAGGAGGGCACCTCACCCCTGGACGGGATGAAAGGGGCCTACATTGGACCGGGGATCATGGTCCATTCGGGCCCGTACGACGGTTTGACCAACGAAGTATGTACGGAGAGAATCGTCGCAGACTTGAACAAGAAGGACAAGGCCAAACAGACGGTCCAATACAAACTGAGGGACTGGCTCGTCTCCAGACAACGCTACTGGGGTGCGCCGATTCCCATAATCTACTGTAAAGAATGCGGACAAATTCCTGTCCCAGAAGATGATTTGCCTGTTATGCTGCCCCGGGATGTTGAATTTAAGCCGAGCCACACAGGGCTCTCTCCACTGGCTACGGCTCCCGGTTTTGTGAACACGAGCTGTCCGAAGTGTGGGGGGGTAGGAAAGAGGGAGGTTGACACGATGGATACCTTCGTCTGCTCCTCGTGGTACTTTCTCAGGTATCCGGATCCCCATTACGAAGCCGGACCCTTCTCCCCAGAGTTGGTGAAAAAGTGGCTTCCTGTCGATCACTACATCGGCGGGGCCGAACATGCGGTGATGCACCTGCTCTACGCGCGGTTTATTACTAAGGTCTTGTACGATTTGGGATTCATCCATTTTGATGAACCTTTTCTGAAACTCACTCACCAGGGGCAGATCACCCAGGGTGGGGCTCGGATGTCGAAATCGAGGGGCAATGTGGTCAACCCTGATGAGTTTATTGGACAGTACGGGGCGGACACATTTCGGATGTATCTGATGTTTATGGGCTCTTACGAGGACGGTGGCGATTGGAGCGATCAGGGGATCGGCGGTATCTTTCGGTTTGTCAACCGCGTCTGGCGGCTGTTTGAGCGAAAGCCGGAAGGAAACCGTACGGCCGACCCCCGAGGGCTGAACCGGATGATACACAGAACTATCAGGAAAGTGACTCAGGATGTGGAACGGTTCCATTTCAATACGGCCATCAGTGCCTTGATGGAGTACGTGAACTACCTGTATCTCGAAGAGGGGAGGATAAACTCAGGCGACTGGAGCCGTGCCCTGGAGACACTTGCGCTCCTGTTGGCGCCAATGGCCCCCCATTTGGGCGAGGAGCTGTGGGAGAGGACGAATCACAAAGGAAGCATCTTCAAACATCCCTGGCCAGGTTATGACGAAGAGGCCATAAAGACTGACGAGATCACCGTAGTGGTCCAAATAAACGGCAAGATCCGGGCTCACTTGCAGGTTGAGGCAGACATTTCAGAGGATGAACTGAAGAGGGTCGCTTTCGATAACGAGCGGGTTCAAAAGTATACAGCCGGAAAAGAGATAAAGAGAACGGTGTACGTGCAGAAGAGGTTGTTGAGTATTGTGGCCGGCTGATATGTATATATATATATATATTTGCTTCCAAGTTTACATAATATATATTATACGAACCAAAAGATCACCATTTCGTGAACTCTACCCTCTAACCGTATGGCCAATTGACAATTAACAGTGTCTGAGTTCCTGACTCCCGTGCCGCACCTGATACAACGTTTCTAAATGTTACCTTATTGTTTCATAATCGTTTCACAAGTGTTTCAATACTGTTTCCGGGGCCATTATGGGGCTGAGCTCGTAAGCCACATTGCGCCCTTGGCCCACTCTCTGTAAAATCTCTTCCTTCGCTAAGTATGTCAGTTCCTCCCAGGCTCTCTTACGGCCTCGGACCCCGTTCAATTCCTTATATTCCCTGTTGGTGATCTTCCCCTTCTGGGCGACGTAAGAGAGGGCCTTTCTCTGCCTTTCATTCAGATTGGCCTTCCGCAGCATCTCCCCCACCTCTCTCAGGTGCTCCCGATCCAACCAAACTCGCCGTTCTGTTACAGTGTCCTCAATGGATGGGAGAAGGTACTTAATATAGGATTGAAATTGTGACTCGGAGAAGTTCTTTGGGTTGTATGTTGCAGCGACCAAATTCAATACATTGTTCTGAAACTTTCTTCGATCCATGAAGATACTCTTTTCCAAGGAGACATACTCGCCGAAATCAACCCCGTTCTTGGAGAGGGTGGAGAGGAAAAGAAACCAAGCCGTTCTACAATTGTCCTCGAGAAACGGTCGCACAATCAGAATTTGGAAATAGGCCACGATTGCTTTTATGATGGGGTGAAGGTCACAGGCTTCGAATTCCAGCCAATCTAAAAGATCGACCATAAGGGAAGGAATGTCTTCGTGGGGTGCAGTGGTATATATTTTCTTCTGTGTCTCTTCCAGAACCGGCCTCGGTGAATTTCTATAAGGCCATGTTTCCCATCTTGTTAAACGCTTCTCCTCAGGTTGACCATTCAAAAGAGAGTAGACTTCTTTAAGATCATGCTCGGTAAATCTACTTGAGGTACTGGAGAAGGAGCGTACCTTTTTGAGAGCCGAACGGATATTCATAATCTGACGATCTGTGCTATCGGACGACGTTTTCCTCATAGATTCGAGAACTCGCGCCACCCGGCCGTAGCCCACCCGGTGATCCTCTGGTTGAATGATCAGGTAGATCGAAGTGATCAAGGCCTCCCTCTTTAACTCCTTCATCCTTCTCGGCGGAAAGGTCAGACCTCTCAGACACTCATTCGCCTCGTCTATGGACTGGAGACGCTTTTCTAAAGCCTCAGAGAGGTCGAAGTAGGGTCTAAACATAGTCCTGGGCTCCTTATGTTCTTCACCACCTTTTTCAATATAACAATCGATCCGGGGAGAGGCAAGAGAAATTTGTCAGACGCGGCCCGGAAATAGACTTGAGAGCCCCTCCCCTACCCCTCATCATGGGACTGCTCTATCCGAGTAAATTTATCAAGTTTCAAAAAAATTGGAAACTTTTGACCGTTCAGTACGTCGTATAAGTTGACAAGTGAATATAGAAAATGCGGGTGAGTAGCGGGGATGGGTTGATTGACAAAACGACAAGCAAGTCCTTCCAAATTTCCCTCTTAGTTCACCTACCGCTTTTTCCTCAAATTCCGCGAAAGCCCGCGTAATTTTTTGGCCGCTGAAGGTGACCCTCAGCGGCCTCTCTTTTGTTGTTGCGCTCTCGGCCGTCAAGGCTCCTTACAGTTCAGCCAAGCTCAGTTTGGCCTGTTGGAGAGATTTCGACTCGGGATAGAGATCGACGATCTTCCGGTAGACCTTTCTCGCATTGGCAGTATCGGCGGCTGCCTGGTAACAGCGTCCGGCGTCCAAAAGATAGTCCGGGGCCGCGTAAAAGTCGCGGAACTCAGTTGCTGCCTTCTCATACCGCCGGGCGGCCTCGGCATATTCCCCTTTCTGCTCATAACATGCGGCAGCCCCGGCCATGGCGGAGGCTGTCAGCGACGGCAGCCGGTGGTACTTGGCCACGTACTTTTCATAGTATTTCAACGCCTGATCAACGTCCCCGGTGAAAAAGTAGCAGTTGGCCAGAAAGTAGGTGGCACGACCGCCGTTCTCTGTGCCGCCGTACTGTCGAATCACCGATTCAAAGAGATGGGCGGCTCCAGCGTAGTCACCGCTCTCATAGACCAGTTGGGCTTTGCCCAACAGAATCGCCGCATTAAGTTCCTTCTGTTTCTTCCCCTTGGCCACTATAAACCCAATAAGAAGGACGGCTATGATGGCCACAACACCAAAGGTGAACTGTCTCGAGTGATCCTGGATGTAATCGACAATCTTAAAGGTATACGTGACCAGCTTGTCCTGCTTGATCTGTTTTTTTGTGATACGCTTTCTCGGCTTCAGCATCGGCATAGGAGCCTTCTCCTTTACACAGTGCCCCTGGCGCGACTCGAACGCGCGACACAGGGATTAGGAATCCCTCGCTCTATCCATCCTGAGCTACAGGGGCGCAAGTCTGAAAAGATGCAAAGAGACTGAACAAATTTACGAAAATCTGGTCTAAAGTCAAGAGAATTCCAGTCCAAAATTATCTTGGAGAATTTGGAGACGTCTCCTGTCGTCTCTCAGCTCATCAGTGCCGCCATGATCGCCTTCTGAATGTGGAGTCGGTTTTCGGCCTGGTCGAAGACGACGGAGCGGGGTCCGTCTATCACCTCGGCGGCGATCTCCTCACCACGGTGCGCCGGCAGACAGTGCATAACCATAACGTTCTCTTTGGCCAGACCGACCAACCCTCGATCTACCCGAAAGTCCTTGAACTTGATCTCCCGCTCCCCCTTCTCCGCCTCCTGTCCCATACTGGCCCAGACGTCGGTGTAAATGACATCGGCACATGTTACCGCCTCCTGGGGGGAATGGACCACCTTCACCTGGCTGATCCCTGCCCTCCAGGCTGCTTTTAGAATCTCCCCATCAGGTTCGTAGCCCTCCGGCACGGCCAGATGAAGAGCCATCGGGATTTTCGAGGCAAGATTGATCCATGAATTGGCCACGTTGTTTCCATCGCCCACCCAGGCCACTTTTAGATCGTCCAGAGTGTGGCGATGTTCCCAAATGGTGAAGATGTCCCCCATCACCTGGCACGGATGCAAAAGATCATCCAACCCATTTATAACTGAGACTGATGCATACTTTGCCAAGTCTAACATGTCGGTGTGGGCAAACAGCCTGGCCATGATCCCATTGCAGTAGCGAGAGATCACTCTGGCTACGTCGGATATCGCCTCCCGCTGGCCGATCCTGATCTCCTTTGGCGACAGATACAAGGCCCTGCCCCCCAACTGGTACATGCCCACCTCGAAGGAGACCCGCGTGCGGACAGAGGGTTTCTGAAAAATCATGGCCAACGTCTTGCCGGCCAGAGGGGCGTACAATTCCCCTCCCTTCGTCCTGACTTTCATCTCCTTGGCTGAGCGTAACAGATCCCAGACCCCATCCGGAGTCAGATCGGCTATCGACAAGAAATCCTTCTTCACCCTCTCCTCCTGGCGCTGAAACCCTATTGCAAAAATGCACCCCGAAGGGTGCAACATTGAGAAGCTTGGGTCTTTGAAACGCGAAATCAGAGAATGTATCGCCTCAGATCCTCATCTTCCACGATATCGTGTAATGTCTGTTTCACCATACCCCTGGTCACTTTCACCTGCTTCCGCCTCGGATCGGGAACGGAGAAGAGAATATCCTCCAGCAGTGTGGTCAGAATGGTGTGGAGTCGACGCGCCCCGATATTTTCCATCCGTTCATTGACCAGGGTAGCTGTCTGGGCGATCTCCTCGATGGCCCCGTCGGTGAACTGAATCTCCACCCCTTCTGTTTTCAGGAGCGCCGTATACTGTTTGATGAGGGCGTTCTTGGGCTCGGTGAGAATACGGACAAAGTCCTCGGCTGTCAGCCTGTCCAACTCCACTCGGATTGGGAACCGACCCTGGAGCTCAGGAACCAGATCCGACGGTTTCGAGACGCTGAAGGCCCCGGCGGCGATGAAGAGAATGTGGTCGGTCCGCACCAGTCCGTACTTGGTAGCCACGCTCGTACCTTCGACAATGGGGAGGATGTCTCGCTGCACCCCTTCTCTGGAGACGTCCGGTCCGTGGGTGGCCCTCTCACCTGCGATCTTATCGATCTCATCGACGAAGATGATCCCCAGGTTTTCTACCCGTATCTTGGCCTCTTGAATCACCTCCTCCATGTCGACCAGCTTCTGCGCCTCCTGCTGAGCGATGATCCGATGCCCTTCGGGGACACTCACTCGCCGCCTTTTCGTCCGTTTGGGCATCATACCGCCGAACATCTCCTGAATATTGACACCCATCTCCTCAATGCCGATGGGTGAGAAGATCTCTATGATAGGGAAACGGTCGTTGGGCAGCTCCAGTTCTACGGTCCGATTGTCCAGCTTGCCCTCGTGCAGTTGCCGGCGAAGCCGTTCCCGCGTCCTGGCGTACCGTTGCTGCGCTTCGCTCTCCCTCTCAGGATCCTTGAAACTGGACCTCTTCTTCGGCGCCTGGGGAAAGAGAAGATCGAGCACCTTCTCCTCGGCCAGTCGATTCGCCTCCTCCTGAACAGACTGGGTCCGTTCCATCTTCAGCATAGTCACCGCCAGATCCATGAGATCGCGGACCATGGACTCCACGTCCCGGCCCACATAGCCCACCTCAGTGAATTTTGAGGCTTCGACCTTAACGAAGGGGGCTCCGGCCAAGTTGGCCAGCCGACGGGCGATCTCAGTCTTGCCCACCCCGGTGGGGCCGATCAAGATGATATTGTTGGGCATGATCTCATCCCGCAGTTTCCCCTCCACCCGCTGTCGCCGCCACCGATTCCGCAATGCGATAGCCACCGCCTTCTTGGCCTTGTCCTGACCTATGATGTATGTGTCCAGCTCGGCCACAATCTGTTTGGGAGTCAGTTGCTCTATTCGTTCAAACATCTCTCTTCAGTTCCTCGATGATGATATTGTCGTTGGTGTAGACGCAGATTGAGGAGGTGATCTGCAGTGCCTCCCTCACGATCTCCCGGGCCTCGAGGGAAGAATATTTTATGAGGGCCCGGGCGGCGGCCAGCGCGTAAGGAGCGCCTGAACCGACAGCCACGATACCGTCGTCGGGCTCAATCACATCACCGCTGCCTGAGATCACCAAGGCGTGCTCCTTATCCGCCACCGCCAGCAGGGCTTCCAGACGGCGCAGATACTTGTCCGTGCGCCACGTCTTGGCCAGCTCCACGGCAGCTCTGGGCAGATTCCCATGGTATTTGTCCAGTTGTCCCTCCAACTTCTCAAAGAGGGTGAAGGCATCGGCCGTGGCCCCGGCAAAACCGGCCAGAATCGCATCCTCATACATGCGGCGGATCTTATTGGCCTTCTGTTTGACGATGGTCTCGCTGAAAGTCACCTGACCGTCACCGCCGAGAGCCACCCTGCCGTTGTGTCGCACACCGATGATGGTGGTTGATCTCACCCTTCTTCGATCATGTTCAAGCTTGAGCAAAGGGCCTCCCTCCTCTCATTCACGCCCTCGGATGGGCCCGATCGTACACCTTCTTCAAACGGTCCAAGCTCACGTGCGTATAAACCTGAGTGGTGGACAGACTCACATGGCCCAGCAGCTCCTTGACCGCTTTCAGGTCCGCTCCAGCGTCGAGCATGTGCGTGGCGAAGGTGTGGCGCAGCACATGGGGGCTGACCTGCTGGGCCTGGGAGACGAGGCGCAAATACCGCTGGACAATCTTCTGAACGCTCCGCTCTGAGAGCCGGCCAGCACTCCGATTCAAAAACAACGCCTCCACGTCGCCCTTTCCTCTGAGGAGCTCTTTGCGCCTCTCCATGTACGGCCTCAGCGCCTCCAGGGCCTTTCTTCCCAAAGGCACAATCCGCTGCTTTCTTCCCTTACCCGTAACCTTGACCACTTCGCCCACGGGGTCGACGGAAGAGACATTCAATCCCACCAGTTCGCTCAGCCTAAGGCCGGCGCTGTAAAACACCTCCAGAATGGCTGCATCACGCAGCCCGAAAACGTCCTCCCGCTGAGGCAGCTCCATCGCCTCTGCGGCCTGACACACATCCAGAAAGGACGGCAGTCTCCTGTCCACCTTTGGGATGGCCAGATGGACCGCCGGGTTGTGATCGATCACCCTTTCCCGGCAGAGATATTTGAGAAAGGAACGGATACAGGCCAACTTCCTGGCGATCGTTCTCTTGGTCAGCCCTTCCCTCTGCAGCCAGGCCAGAAAATGGCGCACCGCCAGTCTGTCTATATCTTTGGGCCGAACCTGCTCCGTCCCCAATTGTTCCTCTAAAAATGTGTTGAACTGAATCAGATCGATCTCGTAGGCCTTAACCGTATTCTCCGATAAATTCCGCTCAAAGGTCAGATGGAGGAGATATCTTTTTATGTGCTTTTTCATTGATGGCTCAAGAACCGCTTTCGAGTTCAAATTCCCCTTTACATTTGGGGCATCTGAGGAATTCGCCACGTTCTTTCGTCTTTTTGACGACAAGAAAGGGGCCATCGCACAGAGAGCATCTTTGGGCCAGGGGACGATCCCACAGGGCAAAGGTACACTCGGGATAACGGCTGCACCCGTAAAAGGTCTTCCCCTTCTTGGTCCGGCGCTCCGTCAAAAAGCCGGTGCAGCCGTGCTCAGGGCAGCTCACACCGACACTCAGAGGGCGGGTATGCTCGCATTTGGGATAGGCCGAACAGGCGAGGAATCGGCCGAACCGGCCACTGCGGATGACCATTTTGGACCCGCATTTCTCACACACCTCATCCGTTTGGCGAGCTTGTTCCCTGCCCTCAATGGGTCTGGTATTCCGACACTCAGGAAACCCAGAACAGGCCATGAACCGCCCGTTCTTTCCCCATTTGATAACCATTCTCCGCCCGCACTTCTCACAGGGAACCTCAGTCCACTCGATGGTCGACTCCTTCAGCTCGCCCCTCTTCTCATGGGCCTGCTGCAGGGCGTGATTGAAGGGGACATAAAAATCATCAACCACATCGATCCATCGGTCCTCGCCGGCTTCGATGCGATCCAGCCCCTCTTCCATCTTGGCCGTAAAGGCCACGTCAAAGAGATCGGGGAAATTTCTGACCAATATGCGGTTCACGGTCAGACCTAAGTCTGTGGCCTGCAAGCGGCGCTTGTCCACGGTCACATAATTACGGGTCTTCAGGGTGGTGACAATTTGGGCGTACGTGCTGGGGCGCCCCACACCTTTGGCCTCCAACTCCTTAACGAGGCTGGCCTCCGAATATCGGGGCGGTGGTTTGGTAAAGTGCTGTTCAGCGGTGAGGTCTAACAGAACAAGCTCCTCGCCAACGTTCAAGGGCGAAGGAATTCTGCCTCCCTCCTCCCTCTGGTTCTCATCTGTGCTCTCTTCATAAACGGTAGTGAAACCCCGAAAAGTCACCACCGATCCCGAGGCCCGAAAGAGATAGTGATCGGCCTTCACATCCACGGTGGTCACGTCGTAGATGGCCGGTTTCATCTGCGAAGCGACAAAGCGGATCCAGATCAGTTCGTACAGTTTGAACAGGTCTTCCGTCAGAAATCTCTTCAGCTCCTTAGGTGGACGCGACATCGAGGTGGGCCGAATGGCCTCGTGGGCCTCCTGAGCCCCCCTCTTCGACTTGAACAGGTTGGGCTTCTCAGGTAGATAATCCAGCCCATAATTGTCATAAATATACTGCCGCACAGCCTCCAGCGCCTCCTTGGCCACCCGAGTCGAGTCGGTCCGCATGTAGGTGATCAGGCCCACGCTGCCCTCAGCACCAATCTCAAGTCCCTCATAGAGCTGCTGGGCCAGGGCCATCGTCTTCTGAGGGGAGAAGTGAAGTTTGCGCCCAGCCTCCTGCTGCAGGGTGCTCGTAATAAAGGGGGGCTGCGAACTCTTCTTCACCTTCTTCCTTTTAATATCATCTACTACAAATGGCCTCTCCCTCACATCGTCCACAATCTCCTGAGCCTGTTTCTCATCGGGAATCTTCACCTTTTCGGAACCGATGCTCACCAACTTCGCCTTAAAAGGTTCGCTTCTAACACTCTTCACCTCGGCTGTAATTGACCAATACTCCTCGGGCACAAAGGAGGCGATCTGCCCTTCGCGTTCACAGACCATGCGCAGGGCCACAGACTGAACCCGGCCGGCGCTCAAACCCTTGGCCACCGTCTTCCACAGGAGCGGGCTGACCTGATACCCCACCAGCCTGTCCATGATCCTCCGGGCCTGCTGAGCATTCACCTTTCTCACGTCGATGGCCGAGGGGTTGGTCACAGCCTGTTTGACCGCCCTCTCGGTTATCTCATTGAATAGGACACGGCAGTCCCCGTCAATGCCAGGTGAGATTGCCTGGGCCACGTGCCAGGCAATAGCCTCCCCCTCCCGATCCGGATCGGTGGCCAAATAAATCCGCCCCGCACTTCTGGCCGCCTCCCGCAACTGCTTCAGGACCTTGGCCTTCCCCCGGACGGTGACATACTTTGGCTCATACCCGTTATTCACGTTGATGCCCAACTCCCGTTCAGGCAGATCTTTGATATGGCCCATGCAAGCCTTTACCTGAAACCCTTTCCCCAAGAACTTTTCGATGGTCTTGGCCTTGGCCGGGGATTCCACAATCATCAGTGATTTTGACGGTACGCTGTTCCGCTCGTCCATTTTACTGAACCTTCAATTTGCTATCATCGTCCGCCCATAAGCTCGCCTGGGAAACCCAGTCGGGGTTTTCCGGGCTGAAGAGAACCGAGGCCGTAATCATTTTGATGTCGTCAACTGTGACCTCACTCATTCCGCTGAATATGGCCTTTTCGATCACCGCCTCCATCTGATCCTTATCGATCAAGCCCACGTTCTCCAAATGGAGGAGATAGCCATAAGCTTCAGGGGTCAACACCATGCGTTCGACAGGGTGTAAGACGCGTACAGACTGCACCGAAGAGGGACATTCCTTGGAACCGAACCCCTGCACCCGAAGCCGATCCGTGAGCCACGAAAGTGCCGCATCGAGTTCCATTTTAGAGAACCCCTGCCTCCTCAGCTTCTCAGACAAATCTTTAAGTCTGACCGTGCCGTCGCCGGAGGCATCGATCTCTCTCAACAACTTCACCAATATCTCCATCAATCGCTGATGCATCGAATCTCCCCATCACTCAGAGACGTCAACAGTATCACGAAAACCTAAGGTAATTTAATTGAACAATATTGTAAGTCAAGTCTTTTTTTGCAGCGCTCTTCATCAGCCACTGAGATGCGGAGGACAAATTGGAGTGTTGGAAAGTTGGAGGAGTGGAGCAGCGGATCGCATTGGAATCTGAATCTGCGGGAGCCCAAGATTTTCAATAGTCCAAGACTCCAATACTCCAGTATTCCTGTATCTCTAAATATCTCTGGGTCTCTGAGGCTCTCTGGCGAAGAACCCAGTGTCACGAAACATCTCTAAAATCGTCTCAGAGAGAAGATTGCGGTTGCCGGCTGTCACCTCCATCAGGGTCACATCGTCCCTGGATCGGATCGCATCGAGAAAGGGGGTCCGTCTTATCTGTATGGTCCCCAAGACATTTTTGGGAGAGTCGAGACACCGAAGAACCGTGGCCCGGAACCGCTCTGAAAAAAGTTCCATCCTGCCAATCTCATCCATAATGATGAGATCACTTTCTCCCAAAGCCTTCTCAAGAGCCCTGACTCCAACTCGATCCAGATCCTCGACGTTCACCCCGTACCTTCCGACCCTCCATCTGCTTTTGAAATGTTTATGTGCCAGAACACCCTCTTCGCCGTTCAGAGAGACGATCCGAAACCCGGTTCGAGTTTTTCCCTTCCGGATCTCTCGCGTATAGAATCCCCCCACTTTCGTGGAAACTTCAGCCAAGACCTTTTGAATTACGGTCGTCTTTACGGTCAACAAAATATTGTTTACCACTCACGCCCTCCTTGCTTGACTACAAGGTATACAACAATCTTCCTAAAATCAACACCTTCACCTCAAAAATTTGGCAGTTGGAGTGGTCCATCCCAAAACTGTCGAGAGTTACTTTCGCCAGGGTCGAATCAAGGCCATCAAAACCGGTCGCAATTGGCGCGTCCTTGAGACCCGCAGGATGGGGCAGTTTTATTCACTTGTCAAAAAACAATCAAGTTTCCGCTTGACTCCAAATTCCTCTTTCAACTGACCACTCGTCTCTTTCTTCATTCGATTTTTGGACTTCTTGCTTCTTGTCTCTAACCTCTTGCCTCTGATACTTGACCTCTGACTTTGAACTTCTTTGTCCTTCTCTCCACGCTCTTCGCTCTTCGCTTTACGCTTTACGCTTTTTGCTCCTCCGCTCCCCTCTACCTCTGCTCTCCTGCCAAAATGAAGAATCAAGACCTGATCCCCTTTGCTCACTCTTAGATCAGTTTATCCTTTCCTTTAAGCTCTTTTTCCAAAAGTTGGAGGAACTCCTCAATGGTCACCGGTTCGCTTTTCACGTGCTTGACTTCCTGACCGTAGGGATGGATGTGCCACCCAATCCTCATATTGTTGGCTCCAAACAGCCGGTGCTGCGAAGCGATTCCCTCGAAATATTCGATATTAGTAACAGCCTCCTCCCAAGACATGTAATCTTGCTCAACATAAATGCTCAGTGTCTCCTTCAATGCCTCCGTAAGACTGGCCTGACCAGTAACTTCCTTAGCGAGCCTCTTGAGTTGCGTTTCACTCAACATGGGATTCACCACCTTGCCTACTTCCAACCCCTGCCCCTCTGCCCCCTTGGCTCTACGCTCCACCCCCTTACTCCTCTGCTCCTTCCGAATGAATCTTCCAACAGGAATCCCGTCGGAACCGGGCTTGCCCCT
>JBHIER010000010.1:0-19118 GCA_046760705.1 bacterium | reverse complement strand
AAGCGAAAAGTGTTAAATTTACCTCCAATAATTCTGGATCACCTCATTCCAGAACTAGACAAGGGTGGATACCTTGTGCCTGCCGCAGTCATGGAGATGAAATTTTTCGCTTGACTTTGGACCGGAATCGAATTATAATAAAAACTTGATGAGATTCAAAGGAGAGGAGGGATAAAGATAGGTTCACCCAGGTCAAGAGACGACTTTCTTGACACAAAATCACAGGATAGGAAAATGAGGTCTTTGTTCCGTTACTTACAGGGGTGGCAGACTGTGATGTTTTCACTGTTCCTTGCCCTCTGGTGCCTGCCGGCAATATTGTTGGCGCAGGACCGCCTTCTCGATTTACTCGCTGACGAATTGAACCGCGAGCTAACGGTCTTGCAAGCTCAGGAGCTGCGATCCGGGCCGTGCTGTGGCAGGAAACCAACAGAGAGTATCGCCAGGCGGCGGAGCGCTTCACCAAAGTGAAGGCCAATCTGGCGGTCAAAGTTGCCGAGGAGGATACTTCGGCCGATTTCTCCCGCGAGCCTGAGCCGGTGACCTATTACGAACAGCCGGTTGACGTCGAGGCGCTGTTGGGCGGCCGGTCTGGGTGGGAAGCAAAAGTCAAAAAATATGCGGCCCCGTTCCTTAAGAATAAAGACATTTACAGCGGGCAGGGCACCTTCAGTTTCACCGTAGAACGGAAGAATCTTGTGACGAGCGAAGGCACCAGGCTAGCGCAGAATTTGATCTATTCGCGGCTCTCTGTGAGCGGCTTTATTAAGTCGGAAGACGGCATGGAGCTGCCTCCGTACAAGAGTTATTTCGCTTTCAAACCGACCGATCGGCCAAAGGATGAAGAGATCCTCGCCGATGTCAGATCGAAGGCCACCGCCAAAAGAGCGAAGAAGAAGGACAGACATTCAAAAAGAAAGTGGGGGAGAAGATTCTCCCGGAGCATCTGCAAGTGGTCTTCGACCCGACGTGCAAGGAATACAATGGACACGACCTGGTCGGCTATTACAAGTACGACGATGAAGGCGTCAAGGCACGTCCGGTGCCTGTTGTGGAATCCGGCGTGTTCAAGGCCTTCCTGATGTCGAGGTCGCCTGTTGAAGACTTTCCCCGCTCCAACGGACATGGCCGCGCCCAGGCCGGCTTTCGACCGGTGGCCCGCCAGTCAAATCTGTTGATCGAATCCAACGCACCGATCTCGGAACAGCAACTGCGCCAGAAACTGATTGATGAATGCAAAAAACAGGGCAAGCCGTTCGGGCTGCTGTTCCAGGATATTCAGGGTGGGTTCACCTTTACTGGTCGGACAATTCCAAACGTGTTCAACGTGTTGCCCACCGAAGTCTATCGCCTCTATGCTGACGGCCGACCGGACGAGGTGGTGCGCGGAGTTGACCTGGTTGGAAGACCACTGGTGATGTTTTCGATGGTCTCAGATGCCGGCGATCAATTTGACCTCTTCACCGGTGTTTGCGGCGCCGAGTCCGGCGGCGTGCCGGTCTCTGCCGTGGCCCCAGCATTGCTGGTGACCCAGGTCGAAGTGCAAAAGAAGAGCAAGTCGCAGGAGCGTCCGCCGATTTTGCCTCGGCCGGATGGAGAGGGGAAATTCATGCAGTAATGGAGTGGTGGAGTATTGCGGTATTGTGGTCCCCTATTACTCCATCACAACCTCGGAGGAAGCCATGAAAACCAGTAAGACCAAGTGTTGTCTTTTGCTCCTCTTTTCGCTGCTGTCTGTTTTGTCCAAGCCGGCTCTGGCGCAAGAAGAGTCGACGCGCCTCATCATCCAGAGCGCGATGAGGGATGAGATGGCCCGTAACATGAACAGACTGGAGCTGGAGAGGCTGGAGCGGCCGTTCTATATTGGCTACACCATACGGGATGCCAAAACCATGGAGGTGACGGCTACGCTCGGCGCCATTGTCCGATCGGACCAAAATCGCTATCGTAACCACACCGTGCCGGTTATGGTGGGCGACTACAGCCTCAATGATGAGAATTTCCTCGATGTGAGCGGCGGGAGTTACAGGCGTACTTTGCTCCGAGGCGCGCACAGACTGCCGCTGGAAGACGACTACAACGTGGCAGCGGTGCAAATCAACGCTTCCACTCAAGCTGTCGACGGCGAGCCGCTGAGTGATCACCTTCTCTACTACGGCTGGGTTCCTCAGGATCTGCCATCACTTGACTCAGTAAGAGGGGCCGTGAAAAGCATGGCCGAGGAGTTGGTGGCGCTGCGTACTGCGCCGGTTTTCGAGGAGTCCTACACCGGGCCGGTCATGTTTGAGGGCCTGGGGCCCAGCGTCATTTCGGTGACCAGTTCAGAGGGGATGTCTCAGGCCGAAATGAAGGGTGCGCTTCTGCAACTTGCCCGAGATGAAGGTCTTGACTATGCGATTCTCGTTCGCAAATTGAAGTCACCGGTCAGCGGCGCTGGAGAGCGCCTCGATCCCATGGCTATGCTGACCATGGCGCGCAGAGCGCAGCAGGGCCCCTCGCTGTCCGAGCCGATTCTGGCTTACGGCCTCTGGGTTGAGGACGGTCGAGAGGAATTGGTGCGATCAGTGGAGCTCGGTACCCTGCCCCTCAGCTCGCTGCGACGTATGGCCGGTGCTGCCCAGCGCCAGATGGTATATAACACACTGGTGCCTGGGAGACGGCGAGTTTCCAACCAGGGGATTCAAGCATCTTTTATTGTGCCGCAGTCGCTGATTTTCGAAGAACTCGAAGTGGAGAACGAAAAGCGAAGCTACACGCCGAAACTGCCGGTGGTGCCGAGTCCGCTATTACAGAAGTGATCCCAGCCCTATGGTGAGGGATGGCGAGGAGCCGAGTTGGTCTCACACTCCCACGACCTTTTGAAAGGAGGGCAAGTATGGGACATCCGGTTGTGCACTGGGAAATCGGTGCCAAAGACGCCAAGAGGCTGCAGGATTTCTACGCCAAGCTGTTCGACTGGAAAATTGACACCAACAACCCCATGAACTACGGGATGGTGGAGACTGGTGGGACTGGAGGGATCAATGGGGGTATTATGCAGGCCCAGGAGAATATGCCCGCCTTTTTGACCTTCTACGTTCAGGTTGATGACCTTCAGGCGTATCTCGACAGAGCGGAGGGCCTCGGAGGCAAGCCAATTGTGCCTCCCACACCGATCCCGGACGTAGGCAGTTTCGCCATGTTTACCGATCCCGAAGACAACTGCATCGGTCTATTCAAGAAAGCTTAGAGCCCCCGTGAGGGGAGATGTGGCTCCTCGCCTCCCTTTGGTTCTAAATCGCTCATCAATACATACTCCGAAACTTTCCTCAAGAGAGGGGTGTCCAATTGAGATGAGACGGCCACACGATCCGAATTCCGAAGCGGAGATGGTTTTATCTTATGCCTGCAAGATAAGGGGGTGATGATGTTCATGCATAGAAGAGAAGTGCTCACTCCTCTCTTGCTGCTCAGTTTGTCAGTAGTGGTGCTTTCAGCACCGGCGCTTGCTGAGGAGATCGGGCAGCAGATCGATATCCCGTACGAGAAGTTTGTCCTTGATAACGGACTGACTCTCCTTGTCCACGAGGATCACAAAACGCCCATCGTCGCCGTAAATGTCTGGTATCACGTCGGTTCCAAGAACGAAAAGCCTGGCCGAACAGGCTTTGCTCACCTCTTTGAACATCTCATGTTCAACGGGAGCGAGCATTTTGACGACGATTATTTTCAGGTCTTGGAGCGAGTCGGAGCCACCGATCTGAACGGCACAACCAGCGAAGACCGGACAAATTACTTCCAGAACGTGCCGTCGTCCGCTCTCGATGTGGCCCTCTGGATGGAGTCCGACCGCATGGGCCACCTGTTGGGTGCTATCACCCAGGAGAAGTTGGATGAACAGCGCGGCGTTGTGCAGAACGAGAAGCGGCAGTACGAAAACGAACCCTACGGTGTGGCTTATGAGCTCATCACCGAAGCCACATACCCGGAAGGCCATCCCTACTCGTGGACAGTGATCGGTTCGATGGAGGATCTTGACGCTGCCTCTGTGGAGGACGTCCACGAGTGGTTCAAGACCTATTACGGTGCGGCCAACGCCGTCATTGCTATCGCCGGAGATATCGACGCCGAAACAGCTCGCGAAAAAGTTGAGAAGCATTTCGGTGATATTCCCCCTGGTCCGCCGATCGCCAAACATGATGCCTGGATTGCGAAGCGAACCGGCACCCAGAGAGAACGGGTTGAGGACAGAGTCTCCCAGGCCCGAATCTACAAGGTCTGGAACATCCCCCAGTGGGGGACAGAAGAGGGTGACTATTTGGACCTGGTGAGTGATGTGTTGGGCCACGGCAAGAATTCGCGTCTGTACAAACGTCTGGTCTACGATGACCAAATTGCAACAGATGTCTCTGCCTATGTGGAGTTGAGGGAGATCGGCGGCCTCTTCTACATCGAGGCGGACGCCAAACCTGGCGGCGATCTGGCCGAAGTTGAACAGGCCATCGATGAGGAGCTGTCTCGATTTCTCGAAGAGGGGCCGACAGAGAGAGAGGTCCGACGGGTGAAGACACAGTACGTGGCCCGATTCATCCGGGGGATCGAGCGCATCGGCGGCTTTGGAGGCAAATCCGATATCTTGGCAAAGAATGAAGTATTCGCAGGCGATCCCGAGTATTACAAAGTCACTCTCAGGAGAATACAGCAGGCAACGGCGCAAGATCTTCGCGATGCGGCAAAACGTTGGCTCTCAGACGGGGTCTACATTCTCGAAGTCCACCCATTCCCGGAGTATGAAACCACGGGGATCGACGTAGACCGTTCGAAACTGCCTGAGCCGGGCCCGGCGCCTGACTCGAAATTTCCTGAGCTCTATCGGATGACCCTCTCCAATGGTCTGGAAGTTATTCTGGCCGAGCGCCATGCGATACCTGTGGTCAACGTTACCCTTCTTGTCGATGCGGGGTACGCCGCTGATCAGACCACATTGCCTGGTACAGCCAAATTGGCTCTCAATATGCTGGATGAAGGGACGAAGAAGAGAACTTCTCTGCAAATCAGCGAAGAGCTGGCCATGTTGGGGGCCAAATTGAGCACCGGGTCGAATCTGGACTTGTCAAACGTTTCCCTCTCCGCTCTGAAAGCCAATCTGGACAGTTCCCTCGCTATTTACGCCGATGTCATCCTCGATCCCTCTTTCCCCCAAGCGGATTTCGAGCGGCTGAAAAGACTGCAACTGGCCGAAATCCAAAAGGAGAAGAAAAGACCCATTCAGATGGCGCTGAGAGTTTTTCCCAGGTTCTTATACGGCCGAGACCACGCTTACGGAAACCCGTTCACCGGCTCCGGAACCGAAGAATCTGTCTCAAACATCACTCGTGAAGATTTGGTCAGATTTCACCAAACCTGGTTCAAACCGAACAATAGTACACTTGTCATTGTCGGTGCCACCACTCTCGATGAGATGGCGCCAAAACTGGAGAAGATGTTTCGGAAGTGGGAACCAGGAGAGGTGCCCGGAAAGAACATCAGTTCCGTTGAGCATCAACCCAAATCGGTGGTCTATCTGATGGACAAACCCGGGGCACTACAGTCTCTCATCATTGCCGGCCATGTTGCTCCGCCAAAGGCCAACCCGGATGAGATTGCCATCGAGACGATGAACAGCATTCTTGGGGGTACCTTCACTTCGCGGATCAATATGAACCTTCGTGAGGATAAACATTGGTCATACGGTGCGCGGAGCATCCTGGTTGGCGCACGAGCTCAGCGCCCCTTTCTCGTCTACGCCTCTGTGCAGACGGGCAAGACGCGTGAATCTTTGGCGGAGATCACAAAAGAGCTGCGCGATATTCAGGGTGAGCGGCCTGCTACACAGGATGAGCTGACAAAGATTCAAAAGAACAAGACCCTCAAGTTATCAGGTTCCTGGGAGACAATGACTTCAGTGGCTTCTTCAATCAGCCAGATCGTCCGCTATGGTCTGCCGGACGATTACTTCGAGACCTATCCGGACAAAATCCGGGCCCTGACAGTGGACGATCTCTCCCGTGCCGCCAAGAAGATCCTCCGTCCGGACAATGTGGTGTGGGTGGTTGTCGGCGATCGGGCCAAGGTCGAAGAGAGCATTCGCGAATTGGGATTCGATGAGATCGACCTTATCGATGGCGATGGGAATCTCATCGAGTAACACTTTTTCACCTTTGCTCCTAGCCCGTTTCGGTACTTCCGAGCCGGGCTTTCTTCTTGAGTAGAGGGGATGAGAGGGCGCGGGGAACCATGAATCGCCTCCCCTCTCTTACTTGAACTGAAATCTTTTCTCAGCAAAAAGCTTCACGCAGGCGTCTACGGCCTCAGGATCATAGAGAGTGTACCTGTTCCGGGAGATTTCTTCCAGGGCCTTGTCTACACCGTGTGCCGGTCGGTACGGCCGGTGGGAAGCCATGGCTTCTACAACATCAGCCACAGCCAAAATTCGTGCCTCCCGGAGAGTGTCTTCACCTGCAAGCCCTCTGGGATATCCAGAACCGTCCATTCTTTCGTGATGTTGGAGCACGATCTGGGCCACCGGCCACGGGAAATCTATCTCTTTCAGTATGTCATAACCGGCCTGGGGGTGACCCTTGATAAGGCCCATGAGGATGTCATGGCCTGTCTGGGGATGGTTCATAATCTGGCCTATTTCCGTCTCCGTGAGTGGACCGGGCTTGTTCAGAATCTCGGCCGGCACCAAAATTTTGCCTATATCGTGAAGAGAACCGGCCACATGGAGTCCTTCGACCTGCTCTTCAGGAAGTCCCATCTCCCTGGCAATTGCACATGCCAGTAACGTCACCCGCCTTTGGTGACCGGCAGTATAAGGATCCCTCATTTCGACTGTCACGGCCAGGGCGTTGACTGTGCCTGTTAAGGTCTTCCGAACCTTCTCCAGACTTCTCGTAAGTGCTTCCTCTGTCCGCTTGCGCTGGGCTTCCGCCTTCTTCAGAGCAGATATCTTTTGGCGCAGTTGCGTCAATTCATTCATAAGTTGCTCTTTTGTCTTACCTCTGTTTTTCATCTCGTACCTCGGTCCAAAAGTGTATTACGAAAGTAGCATCTTCAGCGGATGTGCTCAATCACCTCCCGGAGACGGTCGGCGGATGGACGGAACGTTCGCCACACGGGAGCATTCAGTCCGCAGGGCTTCAATTTGGGGTCTGAGATCAGGCTTGATCTCTGTTGAGCGTGGCCGCTTCCGGCTTTTGGGCCAACGGGATTCGGGCGTATTCTTCGCTTTCCGTATCGCCTTTTCGAGAGCTTCAAACCGGCGTCCTGTGCAATGGCAGGGTAGTTTCGGACCGTGCATGAGCGAGCCTTTTGGGTGCGAAGCTGCCCAGATGGCCAGGTCCAGGATCTTTTGATGGCCCATGATCTTGAAGGGGGGCAGGTCGGCCCTTTGCGCTTCGTGTTCGCGCCAATGCCAGAGCTGGCGCACGAAGGCAAGCTGCCGCCGTGGCAACAGACTCCACCCCTTGATCCGCCACGCATCTTCCGGGTCGCGGGGGGCTTATCGCGGTCGGTCGACTGGACCGTCCAATCGCACGATTGGCGGTACCAGTCCCACCGACCGAGGGTGCGCAGCTCGCCGTGGAGTCGCTCGGCAAGCGGTTCTAGGTAGCGCGTATCGTCGCTGGCGTATTCTAACTGCGCCCGGGTCAACGGGCGCCGGGACCAATTGGACTTCTGACCTCGCTTGGTCAAGGTCACGCCAAAGAACCGTTGAGCCAGAGCCGCAAGGCCGAACTGTTCGTAGCCGAGGAGCTGAGCCGCCAACATGGTGTCGAACACCTCGGGCCGAGGGCGAAAGCCAAAGGAGACGAGCAACATTCGCAGATCATAGTCGGCGCCGTGAAGGATGAGGGGTTTGTCGGCCAGGATGCGAAAAAATGGCCAAAGGTCCATGACCAACGATGGATCGACAATGTAGTTATCACCGTGCAGTTTCAACTGAATCAAACAGACCTTTTCGAAGTAATGGTGTAGGCTGTCGGCTTCCATGTCGAGGGCGATTCGCTTAGCCTGCCACATCCGGGGGAGGAAGGCCTCCAGCGCGGAACCGGTTTCAACGTTAGGGTAAGATGAACACGATCGAGGATTCAAACGAACAAGATTCCTTCCAGTTATTGTCCTATTCCCACTTCTTCGCACCCCTGTCTTCCTCTAAATTAGGAACTTTGCAGCGCCGTGTCAAGCAACAAATTTGGATTTTCTACACAATCATGAGCAACACATCAACATTCGAGAGAGGAGATTTTCTTCCTTGACATCACCAATGAAAAATCGTAATATATTAAAACGTAATGCGCCGAAGCCACAAACCAGAAAGTGAACTGTTGGCTGGGGCAAAAATGAGAAGTGCAACAGATGTCGTGGGTCGTGCGTTGTGGGTCTGTTGATGAAAGACGCACACCACACTGCGCATAACTTTCCCGACATAGATAAATACGTGAAATCAAGACTGTAAGGTGAAGCTATGAAAGAAACCGCACTGATTATTCTTTTGGGTTCGGCTGTCTCCATCGGATTCGTCCACACCGTCATCGGCCCTGACCATTATCTCCCCTTCATTCTGCTGGCGAAGGCGCGGGAGTGGCGACTGGGCAAGATCCTGTGGATCACCTTCGGCTGTGGAGTCGGCCACGTCTTGAGCTCCGCGGTCATCGGCTGTATCGGCATCGCCGCAGGAATTGCGGTGGGCCGATTGGAAGGTGTGGAGGGGATGAGGGGCGGTGTGGCGGCATGGCTGCTGATCGGCTTCGGCCTGGTTTACGGCGTATGGGGTCTACGCCGAGGATTGAAAGGGAAAAAACACAGCCACTCCCATTTCCACAAGGACGGCTCAGTCCACAGTCACACCCATTCGCACTCAGGCGATCACAGCCATGTTCATGAGGAGAAAGGGAAACTGACCCCGTGGGTTCTGTTCATCATCTTTGTCCTGGGGCCATGCGAACCCCTTATACCGCTTCTCATGTATCCGGCTGCACAAGGGAGCTGGTTGGGCGTGGGGTTGGTGACCCTCGTCTTCGGAACGGCTACCATCGGCACCATGCTGGTCATCGTCGCACTGGGCACGTACGGCCTCCTGCGCCTGCGCACAGGATGTATGGAACGGTTCGTTCACGCTATTGCTGGTGGCATCATCGCCCTGTCCGGTATCTCCATCAAGGTTTTGGGTCTGTAAAACAATGGCTCAGGGGTTCAAAATCCAAAATCCAAAATCCAAAATCCAAAACTGAAAATGCAAAATCCAGAAATTGCACCTGCAAAGTATGAAGTGAGGCCTTATGAGACCGAAAACGATTGCCAGAGAGTTCGGTCACCATTTTCCTTTCACCGTTTTCAGTACAGCATTGGGGTTGATCGTTGTGGTCTTCCTGACCGTTGTCCTGGAAGCCCGCGATGCTGAGGGGATATCCGAATATTTTCGGCAGCTCTTTCACCTCTTCCACCCCCTGCACGTCCTGATGAGCGCTATCGCCACCACTGCAATGTTCTGGCGCTTCAACCGGAAGCCGATCAAAGCGGCAGTCGGAGGTGCGGTCGGCTCCTTAGGCATCTGTGGCCTCAGCGATATTTTCATCCCCTGGCTGGGAGGGCGGCTCATCGGTGCCCCCATGCACCTTCATGTCTGCATTATCGAACACTCTCTGGTTGTCATCCCCTTCACTCTGCTGGGTATCCTGACAGGGTTCATTGCGGCTGATAGATTTCTTGATCGAACATCGACCATCTTCTCCCATTCCAGCCACGTCCTCATCAGTACAATGGCTTCGCTGCTCTACTTCATCTCCTTCGGGTTCGTCCTGAGGGCGGAAAACGGTTTCGTGGTTTTCGTCTTTGTGGTATTGGCGGTCATCGTCCCTTGCTGCACGAGCGACATTCTTTTCCCCCTTGTGGCTGCCCGGCGGGGAGGCCCTACTCGAGGGTAAATACAACCTTTCCCGCCCCGACATTGCCGGCCTCATCGGTGGCTCTGATGACTAAGGTATGCTCACCGGGGGAGAGCGGCTCTATATTGAAAGAGAAAGCCTCCTCCTTCGAATCGAATATCTCGTCCACCGGAAAGATCGGTATCCACTCCCCCGCATCCACCGAATATTCGGCCTTGGTGATGATACTGGTGGCATCCTCCGACCTGCCGCCGATGAGAGGGCCTTTCCCAGAACGCTGAGTTGCTTTGACGTCAAAGACCCGTGGTGGCGTATTGTCTACCATAAAGGGTTCGCTCACTTTTTCGGCGGAAAGGGCTGTACTGGGAGGGTTGCTGGGACTGTCGGAGACGACCACTCTGATCACGTAGAGGCCGTCGGGGAGTGACTCGGTGTCCCAGGTATAGGAGGTAGCCTTCTCCTCCTCCTTAAGTACCTTCCAGGTGCGCTCATCGGTGCCGCGGAAAAATATGGTGTAAACGAGCCGGTCGTTGTTGGGATCGTTGGCCTTCCAGTCTGCGGATCGCACTCCTCTCTTCGACATCGGGCCAGTTGACATCTCATCCGGTTTGGAAGGGGTCTGCTTGGCCAATTTTCCCGGCCTCTGGCCCGGGGGGTAGACGGTGACCGAGGTGATCTCCGGCCGCAGGTTTCTCTGCAGATAGGCCACGGAGACGTGCTTCAGGGTCGGGGTTGCAGAGGGGTCCGACGTCCTCAGCTTCGCCCGCCACTGAATAAACCGCGCCGGAGGACTGGCGATGGGTCCGCCCTCAGCGTGGCTTGACCAGTCGCTCCACGTATCGTCCGGGTTCAGAGAATTTCCGCTGCGGGTTGCAAAGGAAATCTCTGTTCCCGACGGCACGTCGGCCCGCCATGGAATCTTGCCCCACTTCGAGACGGTCTCCGTGTCGTATACCTCCGATACCAAGCTGCCCTCCTCGGCGTAATCCGAAGTGACTCGATAGATTTTGCCCATGCTCCCCGTCCCTAAAAGGGTCTGTCCACGGCTACCCCTCAGGAGCGAGAGGATCTGGGATTCTGAGCTTTTGGCCAAGGAGAGCGACGTTCGATCCGTCAACAGGGAGTAGAGCTTCCCATCATCGCCTGTGCCGATGATGAGCGATCCGTCGTCTCGAACCGCCAGAGAGAGAAGGAGAGCCGAAGATGTCCACAGCTTGGTCACCACTCCATCTGGGTTGATCTGGTACACGACGCTCTTCTCCTTGGCCACTTTTGTAACCTCCTGGGGCTTGATTACGGCCTCGCCCTGATTTTTCCGTCCCCCCTGAGGAGGTCTCTCCTTTTGAGCAAGGGGCTTCTTCACGGAGATGACGGCCTCGGTCGCCCCGGCGTAAATGGTGCCCTCCTGGGCGAGGGCTAGGGAGTGGATCTCCTTTTGGGGAGCATCGTAGAGGAGAAAGACATCTTTCGCAGGCGATATTCTATAGACGATGCCATTGCCCTCGCTGCCGGCGTAGAGATTGTTTTGGCTGTCGACGGCCAGAGCCATTATGTGGGTCTCGTTTGAGCCGTACAGGAGGCCGCCCTCACCATGGGGTCCAATTTTGAAGATCTTGCCGCCGTCACCAGTGCCGGCATAGAGGTTGTCTTGAGCGTCAAAAACCAAAGCCCAGACATATCTCTCCTTGGTTTCAAAAAACGTTGACGTCTCACCTTGCGGGCTGATTTTATAAATGATTCCGTCCGGGCCGGTCCCGGCATAGAGGTTGCCACCTCTGTCCGTAGCCAAACTCAGAATCTCCAGTTCAGGCGAGTCGAAGAAGAGAAATCCCTCACCCTCCTCAGTCACTTTGAAGACTCTCCCGTTGTTGCCTGTTCCCGCATAGAGATTCCCCTTCGAGTCCTGGGCCAGGCACCAGACGTACAACTCCTCAGTGTCATACAAAAGTTGTAGCAATGGCGACAGGGTCACCCGGCCATCGCTCCTGATGGAGACGTTTTTCGGTTCGCCTTTCCCAAAGTCGTTGGCCGTCACCACCTCCCAGACGGAGGTTTCCACAGCAGATGCTGGGAGAGCAAACAAAAGGAATCCGCACAATACCCACAGAATGAGAAAATTTCGAGCGCTCATGGTCTTCCCCCTAATCTGGATTTTCGCCACAGAGGCACAGAGAACTTAGCGCAGCAAAGCCGCAACCAAAAACGTTTTTGGGTTCGGGTTACGATCCCCGCCCCGTGAGATAAACTCCATATCTAACGGGCCCCGTTTCGTCTTTCGGTGATGGTATTCGTCTTTTATTGACGTCACCTGCCCGCTTGGCAGCAGGCGGGCGGGCTTCGTCACCGTCACCCTCATGCCGGGCTTCTCCCGGGGATTGCAATGGCAGTACATGAAAAAAGCTTGCTAAAAAACTGTTACAGCAAACTCCCGATCGATCTTCTGCAACTCAGCCCGAATCTCAGGGTCTGCTGCCATTGCAGTAAGTTGTCCTTCGAATGTGATATGTGCAACGATATCGCTATTCATCAAGCCCTGTCGCAAACGGTGAGCAAGTTGCTCAATTAACCATATCTGATTTCAGACAACGGTTTCGGCATATATGACCTTTTGCGAAGCAAACTTTTGTCTACCTTTTACATAAGGCAATAGTTCTTGTCCTATCCACATCCAGTTCTTTTGGGTCCCATATCCTCTTTGGTTTCTCAAAGTAATGAAGTTTCTGGGTTTTAACTCCTCAAATCTTCTCATCAAGATTAGGTTCAGATATCCTTTCTTTGGGATAAACTACCTGCCCTTCCGGTCGACCCTGAAACTCAAAGTCTGGCTTCCAGTGATGAAATAGTCGGTCAGCACGCGCTCCTTGGACAGGGTGACCCCCTTCGTCGGCCCGGTTTGGCCCCTCTCCTTGGAGGAGGTCATAACGCTGAGGAGGGAGGTCGGGAGCGAGGGGAGCTCCTCTCCCTTCACCGTGATCCCGTGAATCGATCTGTAAACCATGACCACGACTTCGTTGTTCGGCTGCCTCTGCTGCAAAAGTTCGATGAGCTGGCTCAGGCTCTCGGGTCGATATTTGAGAGGGGCTCTGGCTTTCTCCAAGGCCTTGATCGTCTTCGCATCGGCGGCGATAACATTGAGGAGACCATCGGGTGCATTCTCCGGGATGGTCAGCACCACCTTTTTGGATATGGTATCTCCGAGATACGGTCTGATCATGATGGTCAATTCAAGGGGATCGCCGGGCCTGACCGTGAGTTTGTCGATGCGGATGCCCTCGATGGTGGCGGCTCGCAACTGCTCCTCGGACCAGAGTGTGAGCGTAATCCCCTCAATGTTCACCTTTTCAAAAGGATTGTCCATCAGTTGAGTCACGGGGAAGGCCACAGAGGAGGCGACCATCAACCAGGTTAAATCGCCAGAATAGAAGTTCTCCAGGGTGACGGGCGCATAATTCTTCAACGCGATCGTTGTCTGTATCCTGACCGAAGATTTGCCCACGAGCCGCTCCGTTGTCAGAAGAGAGTTGGCCGTGGTCCAGCCGACCAGAGTGGGAGTGAATAGGAGGTCGTCGGCCAATTCGTAATGATACCGCTGGGGAGTTGCCCAATCGTGCCTTTTGATCTCAATGTCAAAAGGGATGAGTTTAGAAGTCGGGCCAATCTGACCTGCTACCCCAGTCCGTCTATCTTGCTTGAATGAACCGACCGAGTGGGTGGCTGAAACCATCTTGAAAGACCGATATCGGGATGGGAACACGGTGTGCACAACGCCTCCTGTCATCGGCAGATCGATGGTTCCGGCGTAAAATACAGGATGTCCGAAGGCCAGAACTCTGTCGCCCTGGAGGTGGGTGACCGTGCCCACCACACTGATGCTAACATCTCCCCGTATCAATTGGGCTGACACGGTCGATCCAGGTTCGAGAGAGGGCTTCCCTGTCTCCTCTGAGCTCGCCCCGCCCTGCACCGGAATGAGGCCGAACCGTTCGAAGACCGGAGCCATGAGCTCAACCACCCGATCGTCGAAACCGGCTAAGGCCACAGGCGCTCCCAACTGTCTGAGAAAAGCTCCAGAGGGTGATGTGGATCGCCCGATACCCCCCAGAAGATCCTTGGGAATGGGAATATGTTCGCTCAGAGTGCGGTCCTGTTCCGAGGGAACCCCGAGCCCCAAGGAGCCGGTTTTCCGACGGCCTCGCGGCTCAGAGGAGAGAGTCCACAGATCGAGCATCTCACCGATAGGGGTGACCCCAGCGATGGGCTCCTTGGCGAAGAGCCACGCGTAAGCCACCGCGCCTATGAGTCGGCCGTCGATATAGATCGGGCTGCCACTCATACCCGCAGCTATCCCTGTCTCCTCCAACGGGCCGCCGCTCAATCGGGCCAGAATGATATCCCCCTTAGGCCTGACCTTCTCCAGGACCCCCAGCACCTCCACCCCAAAGGTGTCGACCTCTGTCCCGGAGAAGACCGTCAACCCGTACCCTTTCATGCCCGACTGAACCTCATCAACAGGCATGAACTGCTCCACATCCAGGTCAGCACTCTGTGAAAACAGGAGACTCACAGTCAGGACAAAAAGGACAGAGACAAAGAGTGGGGTCTTTTTCAAAATTTTGATCCTACAATATATTGTGAACACGAACGACCCTCCAATGACCATTCGCCAAATATACCATTCCGAGGAAGTGTTGTCAACAAGAATATCCACTGAGGTCTTCAAAACGTTCAATCTCCTCCATCTCTTCCCCCATTTTGCTGCCATTTCGGCTTTCATTCTCCCATTCTTTGATTCGATTCGACCTTCTCTTTCAGACGGCTCAGTTCTGTCTTAAGATGCGTATTGCTGGGATCGAGGGCCAACGCGGCCTCCCATGTCTCTACCGCATTTGCCCAGTTGCCGGTCTCAAGATAGAGGTGACCCAGGTCAACGAGAATGGATGGATTGGGACCGCCGAGTCGCAGCGATCTTTGAAAATAGTGCAGAGCTTTAGCATAATCCTTCTTTTCTGCGTAAGACGAGGCGAGGGCGTAGGAAAGCTCGACACTGTTTGAATCCTCCCGCTCTGCTTGCTCCAGATATCCTATGGCCGCCTCCAAGCGCCCAGATTTTGCCTCTGCGACCCCTAAATTGTACAGAATATCCGCATTGTGGGGATCCTCTTTCAATGCCTGTTCGAACTGTTCTATGGCCCGGCCTGTCTCTCCCATCTGCCCGTACAGGGCTCCGAGTTCGAGGTGGGGGAGGGGCTCACTGGGCTCACTGCGAACAACCCTTTCCATCTCCCCAATCGCCCGACTCAACTCACCGATCTGAGCGTAACACCGCCCCAACAAGTAGTGGGTGTTGACATTGGATGGTTCGAGCTCCAACACCCTCTTAAAATAGCCGGCGGCCTCCCTGAAATTTCCCCTCCCCATGGCAAAGGAACCGAGGTCGTAATGGACACCAGGGTTCAATGAATCGATCTCCAGGGCTCTGGTATACTCCTTGAGAGCCTCATCCTCAAGACCGATCCGCTCAAAATAGAGGCCCATGGTCCCGTGCAGTTGAGTCAGAATATCTCTGCTGGTCCCATCCAATGGGCCCCTGAAACTTCTGTAAAAGCGGTCCTGGGTGCGGAAGTGCTCTCCGATTTCGCTTTTGCTCGGAATCGCACGCTCCGACTGTATCTGGAACAAGAGCCCGCGAGGTATGAGACGGCCAATATCGACGTTCACCTCTTTGGAGAAAGGAACATAGTAGACCGGGTGAGCTCTCACATTTTTCTCAATAATGCGATCCACAATATGGTCTGAAAGGATGGGGACGAAGATCTTTGGAAATCTGGCCGTCAACTGCCTCCGATACCAATCGAACTCCATGAGGAAAAGATAGATGTTGGCCACATCAGGCCGTCTCCCCTCTGCCCGTTGAAAGTAGTACAGAAGAAGGGGGATATTTGAGTCCTCGGACAGAAGGAGTGATTCAGGGTCGAGGTTGTTGAGAATCAGCTCCCCGTAGTGTTGAGCCACCCGAAGACGGCTCTTGTCCGTAGAACGGTAATTGAGCGCAAAAAGAGAGAAGGGGAGAGCCAAGACCAACCCAAAAATCACCGCAGAAATAAAACCTCTCACTCCCGGATTCCCTCCAAAAAGGTGATAGGCAACAGAGGAGATGAGTTCCTTTGTGCCTATACCTATCCACAGGGCGAAGACGAGAAAGACGGGCAGATATTGGTCCTCTAAGAAGTCGTAGTTCCGCAAGATATAGAGCACCATCCCCGCAAAGAAGAGGAGGAAGAAGATGAAGAGTGTCCTTGCTTTCCTTATGGTCGAAAAGATGCCGACTGTCCCGAGAACTATGCCCGGCAGCAAAAACTGCTGGCCCAGAAGGGTGAACAGTTCACCGATTGAGTGGGGCGCATACCGGGTGGGGCGGGCCCGGATCTCAACGCCGGTGACCACATCTTTCAACCGTCCCCATGTCTCAGGGTCACCCCAGTTCTGAAGGGGATCGAGCCGGGCTCGAACCAGGAGATAGAGGTCCACAGAGAGGCCAAAAAGAAGAAAGATGAGCGCGGGGGCGAGAACCTTAGCCCTCTTCAAGATCCGTACATCTTCAGCCACGATGAAAAAGAAGAAGGCTGGGACGAAGAGCAGAGTAGTAAGATGGTGACCGAGGCTCAACCCTAAAAGAAAGCTGAAGAGATACAGGTGTTTCTCTTTCCATTCGGCCTGTTGTCCCGCCTCGTTCGAAACCCGATTCTGCAAGAACCGGGAAGAGACAGTCGACGATCGGGCCCAAAGAAGCAAGCTGAGTATGAGAAGGGCGATGAGGAAGGTGTGGAGGGTATACACCTCAGCCATCGCAGTCTGTGTCCAGAAGAGGGGAGAGAAGGCGTAGGTGAGGGAGGCGGTGATTGCTGGCACCTCGATCCCGCACCATGTGAGCCGTCCGTGATCGCCGCACCGCTGCTCCTGCTGCCAGAGAGTGGAGATCAGCGCCTTGACCACCAGGTAGATGGTCACCACTGTCAGAGCCCCGAAGAAGGCCGACATCACATTCACCCGAAAGGCTGTGTCCCCCAAAGGGAGAAGGCTGAACACCCGCCCGAGGATGGTGTAGAGCGGGTAGCCTGTGGGGTGGGCGATGCCCAGATTGAAGCAGGCCGAGATCAGTTCGCCGGAATCGTACCAGTAGACCGTGGGACACAGGGTGAGGTTATAGACCCCAAAGGTCAGAAGGAAGAGGAGTGCTCCGATGAGGGTGGTTCTCGGTCCATCTCGATCGGCTCTGTTCATCCCTTTAACCAATGGTCACCGGCGGGTCTCATGAGGGCAGTGACGGTGTTCGTTTCGCAACGTAAGGCTGCTAATATCGTCCCCGGTAACGATCGATCCACTGCTCCCAATTTTCGTCGTACTTTTCGCCCCTCAGATTTGAGTGGAGGAGTGTGAATCTCCCGAACCCCTCCAAATCTCCGAAGATGAAATAGACGCTTCCCTGACCTTTCAGGGCTTCGTAGATCCACTTCTCCCAGGCATTGGCTTCAGCGTCGGCCGGGTGCCGGTCGATATCGTCGGGAGGGCCGTGGAGGATGTAGATGCGGCCCATGTCGCTCTTCCACCCTTGCTGTTGGGTCATCGATCTGAAGTTGATGGAGGCGAAGGCAAACCGTTTGAGATGCTCTTCTTTGAACTCATTGATATCAGTACCTGGGGTTGGATCGCGATCCCTCCAGAACTTCTCCAAGAAGGCCTTTTTTCCAGCCAAATTCAGACTGTCGTACAGATCGAGTTCCTTTCGGGTGGCGATGTAAGTGATGATATCTCGGCTCCGCCGGGCTTGATCCTTCGTCAAAGAAGAATCACTCACTTCCTGGGCCGATACCGGTCTTTGCGGCATTCGAACCTGAAACACCCCTTCTTGGGTTGCGTTCAGCCCGGTCAGGTCGTCCGTAACGCTCAGCTTCAAGCGGTACTCACCAGTCCTCAAGGTGGCCACGCTCATCTGCTCAGCCACCACGGCAGACTTCCCCACTTTTCTAAATCTCCTCGGCCCCGAGGACTTGACCACCTTTTTGGTCGAATCGAGGATGGCATATTGGAGCGTGTAGGTTGACGTGTCGCTCTCAGCCAGCCGAAGGTGGTACACTTCGGCGTAAAAGTAGAGGACTGGTAGTTGGAGTCCATAGAGGTGTAAGGGGTTGGGGAGAATCAATATACCGTTCTTAACAAACTTGCTGTTATCGGTGGCCCCTTCGATCCGTGAGGCGAACTCGATCTGGCTCAGACTGAGCTTTCCCTCCTTAAACTTTGGGATGGACACCCGCTCCACAAGGGTCCCTTTCCTTCCTGAATTGAGATCGGTCACTTTAGCCGAGAGGGTGTAGCGCCCGGGGTCCAACAGAAAATAGCCCACATCGAAGAGAGAGACCTTCTGAGCCGCCTGGCTGAGGGAGTCGATCTGGGCCGCCCCCAGCCAGCTCTTCTTCTCAGGCCTTCGGCCCTCGCGGGCAAGGATGAGTTCGATCTCGTATGCCCCCCCGTATCCCGCCTCCATCTTACTGAAGGTGAGCTGGTCCCGTGAAAGGGTGAAATAGAATTCAACGTACGTCTTCTTGTCCCCCTGCAAGGATTTGAAACCGGTGAAATCCATGAAAAAACGCACATCACCCTCGGATGCGCCAAAAGGATCAGCGCCGGGTGCGGGGTCCGCCTGCAGAACCAGCGAGATCACGGCAACCAAGCCGATGATAGAAGAGATCCCCCGAACAGGCAGTGCTCCTGTCCCTTTCATTCAGTTCATCCCCCCGTGTATCTCAGTACTGTCAAAATTTCAGCCTCCCTCCGGTTTCCTCAGAAGGGATGTTGCATTTTTTCAGCAACCATATTATAACACTCAGGGCACATCTTGTCAAGCTTCTTTTTCAGGGGCGGGCAATCTTTACGAGAGAGTTTTAAAAGGCCTGGACTTCTGGTGGTGTTTCCTGTTCCCGGGATCGGAAGCTCGTGGCCGCTTTAGAAAGCGCGGCTACAGTTCTTCCTCCTGACTATCGGCGGCATGTCTCGCACAGGGAGGTCGGGTGTTCTGTCCGGCATCCATTGCTCGGGTGGGAGTTGTACTCCCACCCTCAATCAGGGCAGCCTCTCTCCTCCTTAAGATACCTTGGGAGACTACCTCAACAGCACCATACGCCTGGTGGCGGTGAAATCACCAGCCGTGAGCCG
>JBHIER010000009.1:0-19190 GCA_046760705.1 bacterium | reverse complement strand
CGGTCTTACATCAACGAAATCTGGGAGGATATATTCGAAGAAAAACTTTTCGGCTGGTGTACAGAAGAGTCTTGGTGGCCGGAGGATCTTAGCGAGGATGTCTTTTGGGAATGGTTCGATGTGGATTTCCATTCCATGGTCATGGATCCGTACGAGGACCCGATAGAAAAGGAGATAGACTGAGTACGGGAGCTGGAAGCTCCCGATTTGCTCAGGAGGTTGCTTTGGCCAACGGACTTCTTTAGGCGGCGCGGAAATCAGGCATGCGATTGACAATGTTTCGCAGCAGGATCATAGAGGAGGGATGGGTAAGAAGCTCGTCAGAATAAGTAAATTTTTGAGTTTTGTGCTCCGCCACGATCCTGAGACCATCGGGATTTCTCTCGATGAAAGTGGGTGGGTGGAGGTTGATGCGTTGCTGGCGAGAGCAAATCAGGCAGGTATGCCCCTGAACAAGGAGCTACTGCGGCAAGTAGTAGAGCGGAGCAACAAGCAGCGGTTCTCCTTCAGTGATGATGGTCTCAAGATAAGAGCCAATTATGGTCACTCAATTTCTGTCGACCTTGGTCTTGAGCCGATCATACCACCAGAGCTTCTGTATCACGGAACAGCCACCCGCTTCGTAGAGCCCATCAGGAGACACGGCCTTATTCCAAGGGGACGGACCTACGTGCATCTATCCGTAGACGAACATACAGCAATGGAGATCGGTCAGCGTCACGGGAAGCCGATTGTTCTAACTATTCAAGCTGCTCATATGTACGAACATGGGTTCCAGTTCTACCGCTCAACAGAGGGGATTTGGCTGACAGAAAAGGTGCCTGTCGAGCACATCGTCTTTCCAACAAATTGATCCGAGTTAATCATAGGTTATGACTGAAGTGGAATGAAATGGAGATAACCAATGATATACGTGCCTTTTCATGAGTATTTTCATCAAATTGCTGAAAAGGAGACCCGTTCATTCATAGTATTTGAGGGGTCAGAATTGCCCGCAAGACGCTACGGGTTGCTTGAAATGTATTGCGGCAAATCCGGTTCCGATTGGCGAAGAGTTTTCTTCTCTGTGGTGTCGTCATTGACTAATCGTATCGAAGCTGTGATTGCCTACGGCTGGGAGAATGTTCAAAGAATATATCGGCAAGCAATCAGAAATAAAAAGGGCTCGGAGGAGAAGAGGAGATAAGACCAGTGGCGCCAGCAGGCGCCCTAAACCGCACGGATGACTTTAACGTGATATGGGAGGAGTCGTGGCAAAAGCAAAAAATCCAGCACCACAGACTCCTGAAGAATGGGTGGATGAAATCGCCAGAGCATACAATGAGGCGAAGGAGGCCCTCTCTTTGGGAGTACTGGCAGGTAAAAAAATGAGAGAAAACGATCTCTTTCACCTTGCCCCCATTCTTTGCTTCAAGTTCCGGGGCCTTCCCCGGTCGAAAAAGGTACTCCAAGAGGCCACAGAGGCTGCTTTGGCAAGCTATGTTGCAAGCACGGAGACCATGGGGGACACGCTGTCCAAGCCACAATTGGCCTTTGCCTTTTGCTACGTGGCAAGCCATCTCGGTCTTGGTCTTGTCTCTGAGGACCGAGCTTCCCGAGTGATGGAGTTTGTTGAGAATCAGCAGGAACGATTGAAGCAGTTGATCGAGCCTAATCGGTCGGTGCAGCGGAGGCAAAGACCGGGACGACAATAGGCTCCCTTACCATTGCTCAACACTACGATCCGATAGCATTGCAATACCCTTGCCTGGATTGCCACTGCAAAAAATCAATTCTGCATCGGCGGGAACTTACCTGACAAAGGAGTGGGAACGTCACACCTTAAATTGTGTCTGAATGAAAACTCATGATTTATTAGTGTCATTGCGAGGAGTGAGGGACGAACGCCTCGCAATGACAGCGTGACTAAAATTTAGGTAGTTTTCGTTCAAGTACTAAGTGGCAATAGCTGAATAGTAACAAATAAACAATGAAGCAATTGTGCGCTCGGCCCAGCCACTGGTTACATTAAGGATGAATGCCGGCGAACAATGGCTTGTCAGAATGGAGGAGAGATGTCTGAAGAGAAGAGTTTCCACATGAGCCCGGGGGAGTTCCGACGCTGCGGCCGAGCCGTGGTGGATTGGATCACCGATTATTACGAACGTATCGAGTCATTACCGGTCTTAGCCCAAGTGGAACCGGGACAGATCCGCGATTCCCTTCCTCCGAAGCCCCCTGTCCACGGGGAAGCTTTCGAGACCATTCTCAGGGACACGGAAGAGTTGATTTTGCCCGGGGTGACCCACTGGCAGTCTCCAAGTTTCTTCGCCTTCTTTCCCGCTAACGCCTCGGGTCCGGCAATACTGGGGGAGCTGCTCTCGGCAGGCCTGGGGATTCAAGGGATGCTCTGGGCGACGAGTCCGGCCTGCACTGAGCTGGAGACCCACGTGCTTGACTGGCTTGTGGACATGTTAGGTCTGCCGGCAAAGTTCAAGTCAACCGGGACTGGTGGTGGGGTTATTCAGGACACCGCATCGAGTGCCTCTCTCTGTGCACTCCTTGCGGCTCGCGAGCGCGCTACAGATTTCTTGAGCAACGAGCGCGGGTGTGATGGCCGCCTCGTCGCCTACGCCTCCGCTCAAGCTCACTCTTCCATCGAGAAAGCGGTCAAGATTGCAGGAATTGGTCGAGAGAACCTCCGCCTCATCGAAGTGGATGATCAGTTTGCCATGCGCCCGGACGGTCTGGCTAAACAGATCAAGCAAGATCGCCAAGCTGATCTCGTTCCCTTCTTCGTCTGTGCCACCGTAGGGACCACATCTTCGAATGCCATCGATCCGCTGCCGGAAATCGGACGAATCTGCCGCAAGGAGCGTCTCTGGCTTCACGTGGATGCAGCCATGTCCGGCACTGCCGCTCTCTGCCCCGAGTTTCGCCCCATCCATGACGGAATGGAGCTGGCCGACAGCTACTGCTTCAACCCCCACAAGTGGATGTTCACCAATTTCGATTGCGACTGTTTTTACGTGGCCGATCGGAAGGTTTTGATCCAGACCCTGAGCGTTTTGCCCGAATACCTCCGGAACAAAGCCACCGAGTCCGGTGCCGTCATCGATTACAGGGACTGGCATATCCCCCTCGGACGGCGCTTCCGATCCCTGAAACTCTGGTTCGTCATTCGCTACTACGGAATTGAGGGTCTCCGATACCACATTAAGCGCCACGTGGAGCTGGCCCAGAACTTTGCCTCGTGGATTGAAGAGGACGAGCGGTTCGAGCTGGCCGCCCAGCCGCCTCTGAACCTGGTCTGTTTCCGACACAAAGGAGGAGATGAAATCAACCGAAACTTGTTGGACCGCCTCAACCGGAGTGGCAACCTCTATTTGACCCATACCATCCTGAAGGATAAGTTCACAATTCGGTTCTGCGTCGGCCAAACCCATACCGAGGCCCGCCACGTGCATCAGGCCTGGAGGCGAATTCAGCAAGTGGCTGCGGAGTTGGAGTCAAAATAGCGAAGGGCTAAATAAATAGCGATGGTAAAGAATGGACTGAAAGAAAGAGATGGTTAATGAATCCATTTGTCGTTTCAGAGGAAACCGGAATCGGTTTGAAAAATGAAAGGTCTCTTCATGCATCCATAAAAAAGTGGTATGCCCTCCCCGGAGACAGATTTGAAGTGAAGGTAGATAACTTCATAATTGATATCGTCCGAGATGATGTGCTCATTGAAATCCAAACGAAGAACCTCTCATCGATCAAGGGGAAGTTGAGGAGTTTGATCCAGAACCATAATGTCAAATTGGTATACCCAATACCTAAAGAAAAGTGGATTGTGCGGGTAGCAAAATCTGGCGATGAGATATTGAGTAGAAGGAAATCTCCCAAAAAAGGGAAATTGACCGATCTATTTGATGAACTTGTGGGGATACCCGATTTGATAAACAGAGAGAATTTTGCGATGGAGGTTCTCATGATTCAGGAGGAAGAGGTCAGGTGCGACGATGGAAAGGGGAGTTGGTGGAGAAAAGGAATGAGCATCAGAGACAGAAGATTGATAGATGTTGTCGAAAGAATAGAATTCACACATAGAGGAGATTTCAGTAGATTTTTACCCGATCCTTTGTGTCAGCCCTTTTCCAATAAAACTCTTGCAATCGAAACTGGTGTCTCAATTTTTCAATCACAAAAGGTGACGTATTGCCTCAAGAAAATGGGTCTCATAAAAGAAGCCGGAAGAAAAGGAAATGAATTGTTCTTTGAGATTGCTATGTAACAGGCATGGCCGCCGTTTAATTTCGGCACGTGGTGGAGTTTGCTGAGAGAGAGATTGGCACTGAAATTGACGCATATGCAGCCGTTGGGGCGCGGAACCGACTTCAGATAGCCCGGCAGCTTGCAGCCCTCTCACAACACCAGCCGCCCATACCCACAAACACTGGGAGAGACTGTTTCGTTCATTTCTGTCCTGAAGTCATCGCATCTGGGCCTCATGATCTCTTGTCCGAAAAGAATAGACACATTTCCCCTTTTTTGAAAACCTCTTTGCGAATCGATGCGTCTAATTGGCCGGGGGGTGAGATAATCTCTTGACTCACAGGAGGAGAGTATGAAGGTTGCATCTTTTCTCATCGTCTTGCACACCAGCATGTTACATGCGTCGCCGGCAGATACCCTTTCGACCCCAAGGCTTGAGGTTGAGGCGGTCCGTTTGGCCGAACCGGTTGTTATTGATGGCATTCTCTCAGAATCTATCTGGCAGAATGGGTTTGGTGTGTCCGACTTCACCCAGCCACCGTCAATCCGGATTTCGGACAGGTGGAGGTCGACCCGGCGGTTAACAATCTGAGTGATGTCGAAACGTTTTAAAGAGAAAAGCGGCCGTTCTTTATTGAAGGCTCCTCAATTTTCAATTTTGGGTGGGGAGGGGCGAACAGGTATTGGAATTTCAACTGGGGTAGCCCGGATTTCTTCTACAGCAGACGTATTGGACGGCGTCCCCAAGGCAGCCTGCCCGATCATGACTATGCCCTCGTCCCTGAAGGGACCCGTATCCTCGGTGCCGCAAAGCTCAGCGGCAAAGTTGGTAATAATTGGAACATCGGCACGCTGCATGCGCTCACTGCCGGCGAAAGTGCGCAGCTTGATACGTCCGGCCATACGTTTCGTGCGGAAGTGGAGCCTGTTACGTATTATGGCGTGGCGCGGGCGCAGAAGGAGATGAATGAGGGCAGACAGGGATTGGGGTTCATTTCAACACTCACCACCCGCATGTTTCAGGACAACCGGCTCAGCGACGAGATCAATAGCGAAGCCGGGGCCCTGGGAATTCGCCCGTCTCTATCTCAATAAGCAAAAAGGGAATTATCTCCTGAACGCTGCTTTCGGATTGATCGACCCCAATTTCGATGTGAATGATGCAGGATTCATGTGGCGAACGGATGTGATCAACGGTCACATAGCCGGCGGCTACAAATGGGTAGAACCCGGTAGGTTCACGCGCTATGCATGACTTACCGGGGCTGTCTTCCAGAATTACGACTTTGACAAAAACTCGACGTGGCGAGGTATATGGCACTCCGGATACGTTCAATCCCTGAACTACTATAGTTTCGGTTACAATTGTGCCTATAACCATGAAACAGTCAACAACCGGAGAACCCGCGGCGGTCCATTGACCCTGAATCCTCCAGGTTGGGGGGCGGGCTTCTGGATGAGCTCCGATAGCCGTAAACCATGGGTATTCGGTCTGGGAACCTACGGGTATTCAAGAGGTACGGACAATTGGAATCGTGGGGTGTGGGTGGAGGTAGAATGGAAACCGAGAGCCAATCTGGCGGTAAGCGTGGAGCCAAATATCTGGTGGAACTACGAGTTTGCCCAGTGGGTGGGCGCCTTCGATGATCCCTTGGCTACGGCAACCTATGGGAAGCGCTACGTCTTTGCCCGGATGAATCAGACGGAGGTGAGCGCCAGCCTCCGGCTGGACTGGACGTTTACACCCACGCTGAGCTTGCAATTCTATGGCCAGCCGCTCATTTCGTCCGGGGATTATTACAGTTTCAAAGAGCTCGCCCGTCCCCGAAGCTACGATTTCAACCAGTATGACGAGCGTTATGTGACCTTCTCCGATGGTACGTACCAAATCGATCCGGACGGCCCTGAACCCGCCGAGCCCATCAGTTTTGGCAACCCGGATTTCAACATCAGATCGTTGCGCGGAAGCGCCGTCGTCCGATGGGAATACACCCCAGGTTCTGTCCTCTATTTGGTCTGGACACATAACAAATTCGATTATGAGGATATCGGGGACTTCCGCTTTCGGCATTCTATGAAACGTTTGTGGGACGGCGACAGCGATAATATCTTCATGGCAAAGCTCACATACTGGTTGAGCCTGTAATAACTCCTTCCCTCAAAAGTGGCTGCCGCTCTCTTCGAGCTCAATATCCCCGGTTTTGCCCTCCGTCTTTCTGACCTCATCATCCCATCACAACAGGGCCCTGAAATAGCCCACATGTAGTGCCATTCACCTTCAGAATGGACAATATATAGGGGCTATAAGAAAGTTTTCCAGGATCGGGGAAAGCTGAAAAAAAAGCTTGACAAGGTCAAATTTCCAGCATAATTTGAACGGCAGATCGGAAACTTCCTCCGGTAGGGAACATAGCGACGGACGAAAGGTCTTGGGGGGATGGATCGGCTTCCCCTGAGGAGTTACAGAACCGATGAGCTGGAATGCTTTGTCCTGATGGCTGTTAGGATAGCAGGTTTGTGATCGAGTTTAAGAAACTGGATCGGAGGGAGTGGGCCGTGAACGCCCCTCAGAACATCCGAAAAGGAGGCGGGCAATGTTTGCTCCATTGAGACTACGCCTGGCTACATGCGGGACTTTTGTGGCGATGCTCCTTACCCCAGGGAGTCTACTCGGAGGAGAAGACTACTCAGGCGGTATGAAGGAGGGAGCGTGCCAGCGAGAGACCGGTTTTCAAAAAACCGAAGAGAGGATTGAGGTTGCCTTTGACACTGCTGGGTGGAGAATGGCCAGGCATCAACGGAAAGTGATGCATCTTCGCCTCATGGGCAAGACCGATCAGGAGATCCAGGAATATTTTACTCAAAATATTCACGGGGCGAAACCCGCAGGCACAGGGGCCATCAGCGGAACCGTCTATTTTCCCGAGGGTGCCCAGGTCAATGGGACTATCTATGTTTACAATGAGTACGGGAATTACATTGGTGGTGAGCACTTCTCGTACGTCTCCAATACATACATTGTGACGAATTTAGCCTCCGGGTCGTATTATGTACATTGTAGTACTTATGGTGATTATTTGGCAGAATACTACGACGACGCCTTTCATTGGAAAGATGCCACCCTGGTTGCCGTTACCGATGGGGCTACAACCTCAGGCATAGACTTCACATTGGATCCAGGAGGGACCATAGAGGGCACCCTGTTTGAGGAGGATGGCGCGACCCCAATTTCGATGACCTCTTTTATCTACAAGATATACCATGCGGACTTTTACGACTATCACAGGTATGCAAACATTTTGGGTTTTGAAGGCACCTCTGAAGCAGGAGCCTACTCCATCTCAGGCTTACCCCCTGGCAATTACAAGTTGCTGGTTGGGGAAGTGGCAGGGCACATGGCAGAATTTTACGGAGACGCTAAAACATGGGAGGAGGCCACACCCATCACTGTCTCGACCATAGAAGACACGATCTCAAACATAAACTTTGCGCTGGAAAGAGCGGGCACGATTGAGGTGATGTTTGTCGATACAGGCGGTCGGCCTCTCAACTTCAGCGGTTTCAGTAGCAGAGGATTACTCGATACCGAAACTTTGAAAACTCTTGACTTTTCCGAGTATGGAATAGACCACTCTTGGGAGCCGGGTGTGCTCCACTTCACCGCCCCTGCGGGAAGTTACTATCTCTGGCTGCGACCTCACAATGGGGACCAATATGTGGGTGTCTATTACGACAATGCCCTCTACGTCGAGGACGCTACGCCCATACCAGTGGTGAACGGTGATACCACCCTTGTCAATTTTACGGTTGAGAAAGGTGGATCCATTTCAGGATACATCCTGGTTCCCAGATGCAATCAAATTGCTTTTCTCCAGTTTCTGCTCTATCGAGAGAAGACCTCCGGCCAGTTTGAGCACTTTGAAATGGAGTATATAGACTGCAGAAGTGGGCCATATTTCATTGAGGGTGTACCAACGGGCACATATAAGGTTGAGGTGAGTCTGGATAGATGGGCTGTCAAGTACTACGACGATGCATATACCCTGAAGGAGGCAACCCCGGTGCAGGTGACCGCACCTGGGGAGACCGACGGTATCGATTTTGTAATCAATCCAGCCATCTCCGGGACTATCTTCGACTCCACAGGAGCGACGCCTCTGTCCAATTGCAATGTCAGAGCATACGATGCAGAGACGAAGGAATTGGCTGGAGAGACCGGAACCGATGCCTCGGGGCGCTATATTCTGACCAATCTCAGCGGTGACTACAAAATTTACGCCTATTCCTACGACGATCCTTATCTTGTCGGGGAATACTTTGACGGAACTCAAGACTGGGATTCGGCAGCACTCATAGCTGCCTCAGCCCAGACTGAGGTCACAGGTATTGACTTTAAACTGGATCGGGGAGGGATTGTTCAGGGATACATAGAGACCGCCGGGGAACGCATATGCACAGACAGCATATATGTCAGCGTCGTGGCCTACGATATGCCTACCGGGCGATCCTGCGGCTTTGACAACAACTCCTTCAACGGCGGGTTTGAAATTGAGCATCTGCCCGCTGGCTCATATCTTATAGCTGTCCATGTTCCTTCCTATTCAAGTCTTAACTCGGTCTACTACGGTGGTGGTCCATTTTATAACGACCCTGACAACCTCCCGGTTGAGGTTTTCGTTGGTGAGGTGACCTCTGACATTGTACTCACGGTTGGGTCGGTTCCAGGGGTGTTAACAGTGAACGTATACGATGCAGACACCGGCGAGCTTGCAGATTTCTCCGGTGGGGTGCTCGTCTATGATAAAACCGGTCACATGGTTAAAAGCGGTTGGCAATACGATTCACATGAGATAGGGAAGTGCACAGTCAGGGGTTTGAACCCGGGAGACTATTTTGTCAGGACATGGATGTCCGATTCCCCCTGGTACCCATGGTTTGAAGATTGCGTTGATCAGTGGTATGGTGGTGTTCCGGTCGAAGGTGAAGGGATCTACGATTGGTTTGTGGATATTCCGGACGGAGCCGTTCCGATCGCTGTTTCCGAGGACACGGTGAACATCGACTTCTTCCTTTACTCAGGCCACACAACTGGTGTGCCACAGGATGACGAAGGCGCGAGCTCGGTTCCGAGAACTTTCGCTCTGTCTCAAAACTATCCGAATCCCTTCAATCCAACAACCAGTATTCAGTACTCAGTGATCAGTGATCAGTCCCCACCCCACGTCATTCTGAAGATTTACAACATTCTCGGGCAGAAGGTACGGACATTGGTGAATGAACAAAAAGAGACAGGTTATTACACGGTCACTTGGGATGGCAAAGATCTCTTCCGTAAAGATGTGGCAAGCGGGGTCTATTTTTATCAGTTGACAGTTGACGAGAGGTATTGGTCGCAGACGAAGAGAATGGTGTTGCTGCGCTAACTTCAGAGGCAAGAGGCAAGATGATAGATTTGAAAGGCTGGAGTTACCCGTTTACGGGTTTGGGTTGTTTCGATGTCTCGGAGGGAACTTAGAGTTGGAGGATTGTAAACCGGGTGAAAAGAGTTGAAAGGAGGGGATCTGTTATGAAAACTCTTCAAAAGACTCGAAGGGACTGGGGCTTCAGCCATAGTCTATTGATCCTTGGGATCATTGCCTCAGTTATGGTCCAGAGCCTCTTGGCCCTCGTCACTGAGGTTACAGCCCAGGATTCGACAGTGTCGATTTCTGGCTCTGTGCGCTATTTCCGAGGCGACGTCCCGGTGGACGGTGTCGAACTAATTCTCTCAGGCGGGGCCTCTGACACGGCCTTTACCGATGGTGACGGTAATTATCAGTTTGTCGGACTCCAGCCCGGGCTGGACTATCTCGTTACTCTTAGCAGGGAGAGAGACGACACACCCATCAGTGCTCTGGATGCGTCTCTTATCCTTCGCTATTTGTGTGGCCAACCGGAGCTCGATGAATACCAGTCGATCGGAGCCGACGTGACAAAGGATGGGACGGTCTCGGCTTTCGATGCTGCGGTTATCTTGAAGTATGTGGTGACGGAAGGGCACTCGATTCCGGAAGATTTTATTGGAGTATGGACCTTTGTTCCCGACAGCATCGGCTACGACTCTCTTTCCGCGAATCGGTCTGACCAGGACTATGTGGGCCTCATTTGCGGCGATGTGAGCGGGAACTGGCGACAGCCAACCATCCCCATGGACACAGTGGCTGTCTGGATTCCTGACAGAGATGCAATTCCCGGGGAGAGTTTCAGGGTGTATATCACCGTGGGCGATGTGGAGGGCCTGAACATCTTTTCCGCACAGTTGGCTATCACGTACGATGAGAGCATTTTAACCATCACCGAGGTCGGCAATGATGGGACGATATACGAAAACCTGGGTGTGCTCACGTATTCCATCGAGGAGGGAAAAATATCAATGGCCTGGGCAGGAAATCTGCCCCCGGAGGAGAGCGGTCCGTTGGCCTACATTCAGTTTCAAGCATTACCCGACTTCCAGATAGGCCAGACGAGTCCGCTCCGTTTCGAATATTTCATGTTCAATGAGGGAGACCCTGCGGCCCAAGCGACGGATGGGTCAGTTACGATTGTCTCGGCTCCGGACATCGCCGTGTCCGACACGGCCCACGATTTCGGCCAGGCGGCCATCGGAGGGTCAAAAGATTGGGTGCTGACCGTCTCCAACGTGGGCATCGAAGACCTGATTGTTTTTGCTATCCTTTCGGACAACGAGGTCTTTACTGCAGATAGGACCTCCTTCAGAGTTCCCCCGGACAGCAGCAAAGATGTAATCGTTACCTTCGCCCCGCCGGCAGAAGGCCATTTTTCAGGACATCTCACCATTGTTAGCAATGACCTGGATGAGACAGAGGTCATCATATCGCTGCGCGGAATTGGAGTGATTTCGAACCCTGACATTGAGGTCTCCCGTAAGACTTGCAATTTTGGGGATGTTGCAGTCCATGGGGTGGCCAACTGCGGGGTCCGCATTTCGAATGTGGGGACCGAAATACTGTCGGTCACCGACATCAGCTCAGACAGTCCCGAGTTTACAGTAAACAAGACCGCTTTCGATATTGAGCCGGATAGCAGTAGAATTGTGATTATCACCTGTGCTCCTGAGGACGAGGGGCCCACCTCCGGGAATGTGACCATCACTTCAAACGATCCCGATGAACCAGTGATAGTTGTGGCCGTGCAAGCCACCGGAGTTCCGCCCGAGGCTACGATCAGCGTCGGCGACGGGTTCGGCGCTTGGGGGACGTCAGGGAACAAGGTCTCGATTTACCTTGAAAATAAGGTAGAAGTAGCAGCAATGCAGCTAACCCTCAGTTTCAATTCGGACGTGTTGAAGGCAACAGAAGCGTTAAGCACACCAAGGACTGCTCATATAACGATATTCGGTGTCAACTTAGAGTATGGTTGGGGTAAGGTGAAGCTGGTTATCACTGGTGTGGACGAATTTATTGCAAGTGGTACCGGTTCCGTGGTTGATTTCTATTTCGATGTCAATGCTGCTGCTCCTCCTGGTGCTTATCCCATTACGATAACCGAAGTAATCGTGGCTGACGTCAGAGGCAACGCACTTCTGACCGCGGTTGAGAATGGCCACTTCTTTGTCCAATCCCAGTATACCATATCTGGAACGGTTGAGTATTGCAACAACTCTCTCTCTGTCCCAGGCGTTGAAATACGGCTTTCAGGTGATGTTGTGGACACCATCTATACGGACATAAATGGCCAGTACACCTTTGCGAATCTACCCCCTGGCAGTGATTACTGTATAAGAGTTGGTCAGAGATATATTTCTGATCATGCTGTTTCTTGTTTTGATGCCTCTCTCTTACTTCGGGATCTATGCAATGTGCATACCTTAAGTTTCTGTGGCTCAACGGCAGCGGAAGTTACAGGTGATGGTGATATTACAGCCTTTGATGCTGCAGTGATTATGAGGCATGTGGCTTTGATGAAGACTGAAGTTCCGGGTTGTGGGACCTCTTCATATTTAATTGGAGAATTGAGTGTCATTCCCGATAGTCTCTGTCACCAAAACCTATCATCTGACCAAAAAGATCAGAACTTTAAAACGGTGATTCTGGGTGATGTGAGCCAAAATTGGCCAGGTATATTGGATACGACTTCTGAACCGCAGGTCGCTGTCAGCATTCGGGATGTAGATGTACAGCCTGGGGATTTGGGTGAAGTGTTTATCATTGCAGATCCTATCCACTCAGATTGTCTGAACCCCCTCGAGATATACTCCCTTGAGTTCAGGATCAAATACGACCCTGCATTGCTCACACTTACTGAGGTGGGAAATGAGAAATTGCTCACTGAAGACGGAGTATTGACGTTCAACATTGTTGAAGACCAAGGTGTGGGAGGTTTCGGCTTGGCCTTCGTGGAAGATGTTGAATGGTGCGGAGAAGGTGGCGTTCCCCTCATCTATTTCAGATTTGAGGTCAGTGATGATGCTGCTCCTGGGGACTCCTGTGTTCTTTCAATCGAGGAGTTGATGATCAATGAGGGAAGACCCAGAGCAGTGGTTGAAAATGGGACAGTCATGGTCACACGGACGACCGGGACTGTTGAAAGTAATGGATCCCCTTCCATACCCAGAGAGTTTGCGTTATTCCAGAATCGCCCGAACCCATTCAATCCTGAGACGCACATTGAGTATGGATTGCCTCAGGCGGGCTATGTGAGGTTGGATGTATACAATGTATTAGGACAGCATGTCGTGACCTTGGTGGATGAGTTGAAACAGGCTGGATTCCATACTGCCCATTGGGACGGTCGGGACAGCACCGGTGATGAAGTCCCCAACGGGGTCTATTTTTGCAAAATTGATACCGGACAGTTTGTCCAGACCAAAAAGATGGTATTGTTGAGGTAAAGTTTGGGGGAAGCTTTGATGTGAGAAGACGAGTGTTGCTTGTTGCTCTGTTTTGTCTCATATCTTTGGGAATATCCCAGACCTGGGTGCAAGGGCATGTTTTTCTCCGTCCACGGAGCGGCAGCCGAACCCCATAGTTCCCATCATCGGGTGTCTATCGTGCTTGAAAATCCGCTTGAAGTCACAGCTTTCCAATTTGACTTGGTTTTTGACATCGACGTCCTCTTTCTGACAGAAATTGTTCGGCCAGCCCGGGTGGGCTCGACCTTTGCCTTCTCCAGTACGGAGACTCCTGAAGGCGGAATTCGGCTCTTGGCGGCGAGTACAGAGAAGACTATTCAACCTGGCAAGGGGCCGATTGTTGACTTTTATTTCGATCTCCTTCCAGGTGTAGCTGAGGGGAGTTATCCGTTAACCTTAGCCCATGCGATTGTGCCCGATTCGTGTTTGCGCTGCCCGACGGAGATCGTGAGTGGTGTTTTCCTCATCTCTTCCAATATTGGCCTGTCTTTGACCTTTTGCGATTTTGACAGCATGGTGGTAAACGATTCATCCTTTTGCACAGTTACTATTTCAAACGAAGGAACAGCAGATCTTATTGTTGTGAAGATAATTTCAGACACTTCCGATCTTGTCCTTTCAACGCCACCTTTGCCTTACGTGGTAGCTCCTGGTGAGAGCCTGAATGTTATTGTGATTTTCATTCCTTCCGAAACGGGTCTTATTCAAGAGAAGGTGACTATCAAAATGAATAAGACTTATGACTTGAACTTAACAGCCTTTGGCCGCGGAATACCTCCGCCTATTTTTCATTTTCCCTACTTTTGTGGTGGAATCGGAGAGGACATAGAACTTACTTTAGAGTTGCGCAAGGTTTTCCCTTTTATTCCATTGACCTTATCCTTCAATATGAATTAGACAAGCGCGACCCTTTCGAATTGGCCCCTGGAGATTGGTTCTGGTATTATTGTCCCGGAGCTCTAACTTATTCGATTGACCCAGAACAGGGTTTTATTGCTATGTCCTTTCCCTGCAATTGGGTTAACGTTCGTACCAATCCTTTTATATACTTGGGAGTAAGGATATTGCAGGATAACACATGCGGTGACAGTCTCAAATTTGAGATTCTTGATCTCTGGTATTGGTCTACCATGGGGTTGATCGATCCCGTTCAGACGGAAGATGGCTTCGTCTTTTTGGGACTGAAGGGCGATGTTAATCTTGATTGTACCGTTAATGTATTAGATGTTGTCCCGTCAGTAAATATCATTTTGCAGAAGCAACCGATACCAACCGAATGTGAGTTATGGGCGGCAGATTGCAGCAAGGATAAGATAGTTACTGTACAGGACTTGACCAGCATTGTGAACGCCATCATAGGTATTGGGACGTGTCCGCCATGATTTCCGCAGATTCTTGGAGAAACATGCAGTTTGGTTAGCGAAGGAAGGAAAAAATTACCTTTTTGAAAATTTGCACGATGGTAATATCAATTTTTAGAAGAATAGCTATTATTTTAGCATTCGTACTTGCGGTAAATACAAGTTATACTCAGCACGCCTGGCATTGGCAGAACCCTCTACCTCAAGGGAATCACCTGAACGACATTCAAGCGGTTACATCAAATGCTGGCTTCGCTGCCGGCCAGCAGGGCTCTTTTTTGAAGACAGTTTCAGCAGGCAAAGACTGGCAACTTTTGGAATTTCGGCGTTTGATGAGTATCAATAAGATCCATTTCGTCACTGAGAATGCAGGATGGGTTACGGGAGCTCAAGGTGAACTCGTCTATTTGTATCAGACCAGTAACGGTGGTATGACATGGACAGGGCAAATGGAATCTGAGGCGCAATACATTTCTGCGTGTTTCCTGGATGAGAACGTCGGTTGGGTAGCAATTGACAGTACTGTCTACCAGACAGTGGACGGAGGCACCAATTGGGATCCACTCAGTTTAATTAGTCCAGTGTCCTACATGTACTTCCACGATGCATCTACGGGCTGGGCAGTGGGGGATTCCTGGGTTTACCGTACCACAGATGGTGGTAACTCCTGGCAGTATACTACCCTTGAAGTGTACGGTGATTGGTTTTCCCTACACAAGGTCAAGTTTGTGAATGCGAATATCGGGTGGGTCATCGGGAGTTCATCAGCCCCGAATCATTACAGTGGACATCTGCTTAAGACTACTGATGGAGGTCGAACGTGGGACCAGCAATTGGAAGTTGGGATGGATTTCATCGATTATCGCTCTTTCACCGATATTGAATTTCAAGATGACATCTTAGGGTGGGCTATATCTCCGGGGCAAGTCTATCGAACTACCAATGGAGGAACCCACTGGGAACAGGTTGCAAAGGCTCGCTACTTAACGCAAGTCTCAGCAATTGATGATTCAGTATTATGGGGAGCTGGGTACTACGGTACTCTCTATACATCGTCAGATAGCGGTTCAACCTGGGAGGAACAATTTGCAGGTACAATTGGGCCACTCAAGGATTTAATCATAGTGAATGAGAATATTGGCTTTGCCGGCGGTGGGAAAACGTTGCTCAAAACAGTGAATGGAGGGGAGGTCTGGGAAAAGATTGATGTCGTAGAATTTTGGCAATCCAACTGCGGAATCCTATCAGTGTGGTTTACTGATTCTCTCAAAGGATGGATTGGTTGCACATTGGGTGGTGGTCGAGGAGGACTATCCATGACTACGGATGGAGGGTATACCTGGACAAACCAGCTTGATAATGTCCGCCGTATTTTTGACATCTATTTTGTGAACGATATCGAAGGGTGGGCAGTTTCCGGAACCGAGATATATCACACACAGGATGGTGGCAATTCCTGGACTCTCCAATTGGATCAAGAATATATTGGAGAACTCGAGTCGATATTTTTCGCTACACCCGATTCAGGATGGGCTGGTGGATATCTTGGGTTGATAAAAACGACGGACGGGGGTTACAATTGGATACCAGTGTATCTGAATGGAGTGGGATTGTTCGTTAAGCATATCCATTTCATAAATTCTCTGGAAGGGTGGGTAGTCGGTTATACGGGAAACTATAGTTACATTTTCAAAACAATAGATGGGGGTATGAGTTGGGAGAGTCAAACACATCCGAAGAAACCCTATGCATGGGCTCAAAGTGTATATTTTACGGATAGCGATCACGGATGGGTTGTAGGGACAGGTTTTGGAGGTATGATTCTTTATACCTCAAATGGCGGCGAGCTCTGGGAACGTGTGGCTTTTCCTGCGGATCTCGATCTGTACCGAGTTGAATTTGCCAGTCGGAATCACGGATGGATCATAGGCGACGGAGGGAGTATATTACACACCCCAATAGATATTACTCCAGTAAAAGGTGATGTCAGCGGTGACGCTACGATCAATGTCATGGATGTAATGGAAGTGATCAATCACATCATTGGTCTACAAATCTTGGAGGGCGAAGCATTCAATCGGGCCGACTGCAATGCTGACGGACAGATCAACGTTCTGGATGTCGTTGGGATTGTTAATATGATCCTGGGCATTTTCGATGACCTTTATGGAACATGGGTAAGGACAGGATACGATGAAAATATTACTATCCTTAGGAAGTCTGAAGAACTGGATGATAATGAATATGGATTCATCATTTATCCAGATGGTAAATTCATTGAACGAAAAAATGCTGGATGGTGCGCGACTCCACCGATTACCTATGCAAATTTCGAGGGAGGATGGAAAAGGATGTCACAGAACCTTCTAGATATAACCGTTGGCTATTGGGGAGGGATAACTTCATATCAAATGGAAATTGTCTCGCTGACTCCTGGTGAATTGAAAATCCTGTACCATTACAGTGACCAGGATGGTCATTGAAGATAGGGCGGGAAAAAGGATGAATTCAGTTATTTTTAGTGAGAAGCTGCGACCTACAGTTAAATAAGGGTTGGAATTTGCGGGTAATAGTGATGTCAAGAAAACTGACAGTTGTAGTAGGTTTGATCTTATCGATACCCATAAGTTATGCCCAGCAAGATTGGAAATGGTAGAATCCACTACCTCAGGGGAATGATTTATATGATATCCATGCGGTAAATTCCACCATAGGTTATGCTGCTGGAAAGCATGGAGCCTTCTTGAGAACAACATCTGCCGGTGCAGATTGGGAAGTCTTGGAATTTCCTCGTCCAATGGAGATTGATGAGATACAGTTTATCTCTGAGGAAATAGGTTGGTCTATTGGAAGACAAGATAACCAAATCTATCTATACAAAACTTTAGATGGGGGAACACACTGGGAAGAGAAAATAGCCATGACTGGTGAATACAGGTCTGTGTATTTTATAGACAAGGATGTTGGCTGGGTTAGTGTAGATAGCATTATCTACAAAACTACAGACGGAGGAATAAGTTGGGAGAAACGGAAGCTTTCCTATAAAGTATTCCAAATTTATTTTTTTAACTTGAATAAAGGTTGGGCAGTAGGTACCGACATGGTCTGTCGCACAACTGATGGAGGTGGTTCGTGGAACTATACTGCAGTTTGGGATAGTCTCTGTACTTCTTATTGTGAATTTTGGCTGACGGGATTGTGCATCATTGATGAAAATCTTGCTTGGGCCTCGGGCTATACGTGGACCTGGGACCAGTGGAGTCCTTGGGGCGGTCGACTATTTAAAACGACAGATGGGGGCGTAAGGTGGACTCAACAACTGGATACGCATGATTTCATCAGTGATATTGAATTTTTTAATGATCAGTTAGGTTGGTACTTAGTAGAAGGTGAAGTATATCGTACTACTAATGCTGGGGCCAGTTGGGAAAAAGTGGGAGGAGCAGATTCCCTCTATACGATATCCGGCGTGGTCGAATATTGCGACACGGCCGTTCCCATTGACAGCGCTAAGATGAATCTCACAGGCTTCGTCGCAGAAACGGTCTCCACGGATGAGGTGGGGTTCTACGTCTTCGATTCTCATGTTGAAGGTATAGACTATTGCGTAATCCCACAGCAGATAGAAGTTCCAACGAAAGTTATCACCTCATTTGATGCTGCGCTTGTTCTCCGTATATTAGTAAGCCACTATGACATGCGTAAATGGGATTCTTTAGCTGCGGATCTGACACGCAATGAAAAGTTTGGACATCTTTCGCATCGACATAGAACTTAATTATGATCCTGAGGTTCTGATCCTGAGGCGGCTGTAGACGATACCTCTGTTCTGTCCATAGAGAATTTGTTATTTAATGATGGTTGGCCCCGTGGATATACCGAGTATGGGATCTTAGTTATTAAACCTCAACACACTGTATCAGGAATTATTGAATACTGCGACAACTTCTTGCTTGTCCACGATGTCAAGATGTTAATCTCAGGTGATCTTACGGATACAGTCTTCACGGATGAGAGTGGGAATTACAATTTTCATCACCTGGAAGCTGGTGGGGACTACTGTGTCTCTCCTTGCAAAGCTGCCCATTACTGTGGATAAAGCTGCAGGTATAAGCGCAGCAGATATCACATTGACTTACGATCCAAAGATATTGACTGCGGTAGACGTGACAAAGGGTTCTCTCACTTCCGACTGCTATTTCGCTGATAAAATACATGATGGAGAAGTCAGAATAGCCTTCGCCATGGCCACAGATCTCGCAGCAAAGGGAACTATGGCTGAGATCACATTTAAGGTTTCACCTGGAGCGCCCCCTGGAGCCAGTCGTCAGTTGGACCTTTCCGTCAGCATGAATGATGGTCTCATTGGGGCAAGCCCAGTCTCTGGAAAGTACACCAATTCTGTTGCTGTGACCAATCCGACAGAATACAATCTACTAAGCAATTACCCCAATCCCTTCAATGCCAGCACTACGATTCACTACGCCATCGCCAGCAGAGAGCAGAGAGCGAAGAGGTAAGAAGCATGAACTTTGGGCTTGGGACTCTTCGCACTACGCTCAAAATCTACAACCTCCTCGGCCAGGAGGTGCGGACGCTGGTGGATGAAACCACGGAAGCTGGGTACTATTCCGTGGTCTGGGACGGGCGGGACAGTTTCGGCAACGACGTGGCCAGCG
>JBHIER010000008.1:0-19836 GCA_046760705.1 bacterium | reverse complement strand
TTGATGCCCCAGGTGGAACATATTCTTTAACCTTATCGCATGTCATTCTTCTTGATGCCCGGAACGCCGTCATTCCTACATGGGCTGAGAGTGGAACCTTTATGGTCGTCTCGGGGGGAGCGAGGTTGAGCATCGGCCAGGCTTCCGGCTCACCGGGAAGCTCTGATATCATTATCCCAATAGATTTATACAACGCCGGCAGTGAGGTTGCTGCCATGCAGTTCGACCTCAACTTTGACACTGACGCGCTGCAAGTAACCGGCGTAGCGAAGACAGACCGAACTGCGAACATGGACATATTCAGCTACAGCAGCACTTCGAACGGCATCCGCATGGCCGCAACAGGTATCGGCCACTCTGTTCCGCCGGGCACGGGGCCTGTCGCAAATGTTACGTTCGAAGTAAGCAATAATGCTGCTCCTGGAACCTATTGGATGGATTTGTCAGGAGTGGTCTTGGCTGATCCTTTGGGGAATGAAATTGAGGTGCTGGCTGAGGGTAATTGGTTCACTGTGACTGAGGAGACTGAGGTCCAATTGTCGCAGTTTTCAGCAGAGTGTAGACTCGGAAAAGTTTTCATAGAATGGACCATAGGTGGATGTGAAGATCTGATCAAGTTCAGTCTCCATCGAGACGTGAATCAAGATGGGAATTACATTAAAATTCATGAGACCGACTTTAGAGCTGAGCAGAAAACATACCACTTCCGTGATGAACGAATCGACCGGGAAGGGCTCTATACGTATGAACTGAAGGTAACAAACGTGAGTGGACGGGAGCGAGTTTTGGGTAAAACCTCGGTGCAAGTCAGGGACCTATTTCCTCAAGATTTTGCTCTTGAGCAGAACTACCCAAATCCCTTCAACCCGGCCACCACCATCCGCTACGCCCTTCCGGACGTAAGACGCAGGAGACAAGATGCAAGACAGGCACCTTTCTTCGTCTCTCTCAAGATTTACAACATCCTCGGTCAAGAGGCGAGGACGTTGGTGAACGGGCATCAAGAGCCCGGCTACTATACCGTCATATGGGATGGGCTGGACGAGCGGGGGAGCGCAGTTCCCTGTGGAGTATATTTCTATCGGCTGGCAGTGGGCAGCGTTGACTGGTCACAGACGAAGAGGATGGTGCTTTTAAGGTGAAGGTGGAGGGGAAAAGCTGAAAGCCACAAGCGGAAAGCCGAAAGCCAAAAGTGGTAGCCGCGCTTTCTATAGCGCGCAGGGGGGATGCCGGGTAGAAATACGGCGTGCGCAGCCTTAGGCGAAGAGTTACCGACAGGCGCTCTTTCGATTGCACCGCGGGTTCCTAATTCCACCATAGCTCACGTTTCCGTAAGCCCCCCTCTCATCCCGGACGTTCGGATTTCCCGAGTCCGTTTGGCAGCAGCGGCTTTCCCCGAAGGACCTTCCCACTCACCCCGAGACTTAAGCACTCGCCTGCATACGCCCCTTGGCCAATAGGTTATATCCCCGGCTCGACACGCATCTACGGTGACACCGCTACCCGGCCCACAGTCCGGACGGTGGGTTAGAGCCCGCCACTTACCGCGAGCCTCTTTGCCCTTCGACGGTGTTACCCTCTCTGGGGCAGTGTCTTTCACTGCCTCAGCCGGAGTTACCCGGCCTTCATAGCTCTTATCGGCTCATGCGCCAGACCATAATCATCTTGCCGCCTCAGGTAGTCCCCTTGGTAGGCAAGTCTTTGCAGGTTACAGCGAGCCCCTGCTGGAAGATGGCCTTTCCCGGCCGCCGCTATGCAACTTCTACGACGAACCTATTTCGTTCATTCGGAAATTCCTTAGGAGGAGAGTAGGGACGCCCAATTCTCACAGCCATAGGCTCAACAGGAGGCGTAGCTTCTTTTTATCCTCCTGTGATGCCTAGCTGTAAATCTGAGCATCTTCTGGATCGAGCTGTATAGTAATCGTGGCAGTTGTCATTACAGTTATCTGTTGCCGATGAGCTCCCCGATTCGCAACTTAATTCTATCGTATTTTTAGATACGGGCAAGCACTGAGGCTAGTCGCCTAACTTTTTACCTTGTTCCATATAAGACCCCAAACTCGAGCTTTCCTTCTGTATAAGATACCAATCCTTCCCATAGAATAACAGGGAATTCACGAGATCCGAACCCTTCTCCCAACCCGATTCAATACATGGGTGTAAACCATCGTTGTGTGAATGTCCTTGTGATCAATCCATGTGCGAAATAAAGCACAATTACCTGCAGTTGTTTGCCTTGAAGGACATGCAACGGATCGAAATTGGAAAAGATGATCCCCGTAAAGATGAAGGAAAGAAAAGGAGGCCCCCTGATCAATCCTCTTCCGGCCTCAAGGCGTAATAGGTTGCCCTTTCTCCCCGTTTTACTAGGAAGAGGATGGGTTTCTTTCGATCTTTCAGTTTCTTCGCCACCCTCCTGTAATGCTTCAGGTCTTTGATCGCTTCACTGTTCACTTCCAGAATGACGTCGCCAGCTCGGATACCCTTATCGTCGGCTGGGCTGCCCGGTTTGACTTTGATTACCACGACCCCCGCATCCTCATCGATGTCGTATTGTCGGGCAAAGGAACCGTTGACGTTCTCCACCTCCAATCCCAACCACGGCTCCTCCCCTTCGGTTTCACCTTGGACGATCTCTTCAAACTCCCGCTGGCCCAGCTTGACCCGAACAGTTTTATGCCTGCCGTCCCGGATCACCTCAAGCTCAGCAACCTCTCCCGGCTTAGCTCCGGCCACCATAAATTGGAATTGGCTCCCGGATTCGATCTCCTTGCCATCGAAAGCAACAATCACATCACCTGGCTCAATTCCAGCTTCCTCGGCCGGGCCGCCCTTCATCACCTCAGTGACCAGAACGCCTTTTTCTATGTCCAAACCTTTGGCTTCGATGAGATCAGGATCCAGGGGCTGAAACCATATACCCAGAAAACCCCGCACGACCTTCCCCGACTCCCGAAGCTGCTGTCCAATTTGCTTGGCCACATTTATTGGGATAGCAAATCCAATCCCCTGCCCTTGGGTATTGATGGCCGTATTGATGCCGATCACTTCCCCCTTGATATTGATCAGTGGCCCTCCACTGTTGCCGAAGTTGATAGAGGCGTCCGTTTGAATGAAATCCTGAAAATATGGTGATCTCTCCTGACCGGATGTATCAAAAATGTGTAGCTGCGATCGCCCTTTTGCGCTGATGACTCCGACAGTCACTGTTCGGTCCAAACCGAAAGGGTTGCCAATAGCTATGGCCCAATCACCCACTCGTATCCTATCTGAATCGCCCAGCTCAGCCACCGCATCCGCAGGGATGACGCCTTTCTTTTTCACCTTCAGGAGAGCTACATCGGTCATCCGATCGGTACCCACAATCTCGGCCTCAAACTCCCTCTCGTTGGACAACTTCACCTTCACATCTTCAGCCCCCTCAACGACATGATTATTGGTCAAAATGTACCCTTGCTGGTCGATGATGACGCCCGAACCTCTGCTCTCAGAACGCCACTCGCGCTCCTTCTGTTCGTCTCCCTTTGGAGAGCGGCGGAAAAACTTGAAGAAATCCTCGAAGGGATCCTCAAAGTAGAACTCAAAGGGATATCGGTGATACTTCCCCTTCACCACCTTCCTGGCGCGGATATTGACCACGGCCGGCTTTACCTTCTCGGCCACAGCAACAAAGGGGCTCTCTCCATTGGACAAGAGGTGAGATTGAACGCTGGTCTGAGACGCGCTTCTTTGAGGAGCATTGGCGTGACTCGATGGAGACCAGTTGAAGCTGGCGGCAATTAAGATCCCCAATCCGGTAAAGAATAGGCCCAAAAGAGCGATCTCTAAGAACCGCCTTGTCGAATTCGAACTCTTCCACAGAAGCATAGTTGCCCTCCGATTCATTTACAAGGTGTAGTGAAATGTTAAGAAAGGGTCAACCACATTTTACTGCTTTCCCCATTATATTCCCCTCCTCTTGAATCATAGCCACCTCTCTTTCTGGTCGTATAACGATACAGTTTGGAAATGGTTTCACCTCTGGCGTATTCTCTTTATGAAAAACCGTACTTCTGAAGCCTCCGATAGAATGTCCGTTCGCTCATACCCAGCAATTCCGCTGCTTTTCGGCGATTGCCTCTGACTTCTTGGAGGGTTTGGTAGATCATCTCTCGTTCCACTTCGCTCATGGGGGTACCCACCTCAAAGGTCACCCCTTTTGGAGACAATTCGATAGGAGCATCCCCCCTTTCCACAACAGGTACCCCTCTGATAGGTTGCCCGTCCAACTTTTCAAGGATGGTCTCTCTCATTTCGGACACTTCGTTTTTCAAGGCCCACAGGGCCCTGAGAATCACTTCCCGCTCAGCTTGATCAGGGGTCTTGTCGGCCTTGACTGGGAGAGGCCGCACCGGCTCCCTCCGCCCGGTCAGATAGACCGGTATATCGTTGGCTTCGATCTTCCGTTTTGGGGAGAGGACCACCATGCTCTCGATAAAGTTCTTCAACTCTCTCACGTTCCCTGGCCAGGAATAGTTCACCAAAAGCTGCATCGCCTCCTCCGTGATGCCGGGGAATTCGATACCGTTTTCCCTGGCGAACTGCGTGACGAAGGCATCGACGAGCAGGGGGATGTCCTCTCCTCTCTCGCGTAACGGCGGCACAATAATCTCTATGACTTTCAGCCGGTAGTAGAGATCGCGTCGAAAGTCGCCCCTCTCCACGGCCGAGGCCAGGTCCCTGTTGGTCGAGGCGACGACCCGTACATCGACCTGGATGTACTCCGTACCGCCGAGGCGCATGAACTCTTTCTCCTCCAGAACCCTCAGCAACTTTACCTGAGTGGCGAAAGACATCTCGCCCACCTCGTCCAGGAGGATGGTTCCCCCATTGGCCAGCTCGAAGACCCCTTTCCTTCGGGCCGCCGCCCCGGTGAAGGACCCCTTTTCGTGGCCGAAGAGCTCACTCTCGAGGATGCTTTCGGCCAGAGCCCCGCAGTTGACGGCGATGAAAGGGTTGAACCGGCGAGGGCTGTGCTTGTGTATGGCCCGGGCAATCAGTTCTTTTCCTGTACCGCTCTCCCCGGTGATCAGGACCGTCACATTGGTAGGCGCCACCTGGAGGATGGTCTCAGCGATCTCGTGGAGCTTCCCCGATCCGCCCACCAAACCACACTCTGTCAACAGGTCCAAGCGTTGCTGATATCTTTCATCATCGATTCGCATCTGCTCCCTTTGGCCCGAAGGAAGAAATTGCCCAGTTACGATCGCCCTATTCTCTTTGGGGAATGTCCTCTTGAGGAAAGAGTTCCCGCTCGATCACATCGCAGAGGATGTGGCCTACGGTGATGTGGGCCTCCTGAATTCGCTGCGTATCATCAGAGGGGATGATGAGGGCAGAGTCAACGAGGCGAGCCAGCGTTCCGCCCCCGCGCCCTGTCAGACCGAAAGTAGTCACCCCCAGCTCTCTGGCCTGCTTGACTGCCAGGTTCACGCTCTCTGATGCGCCAGAGGTACTGATCCCGATCAAGCAATCGCCCTCCCGGGCGATGGCCTTCACCTGGCGCAAAAAGACCTCATCGTAAGAATAGTCGTTGGCCAAGGCAGTTAAAACAGATGTATTCGTTGTTAAGGCAATGGCCGGCAGTCCGTCCCGCTCTATTCTCAATCGGCAGGAGATCTCACCAGCGATGTGTTGGGCATCGGCGGCACTGCCGCCGTTGCCACACAACAGCACCTTCCCTCCGTTCCTCAAACAGCGAATCAATACCTCAGCAACTTCTACAATCTGAGAACCAAGATTATCGGCCACCCTTTTCTTCAGTTCGCTGCTCTCAAGCAATTGTGCTTTAACTTCTTCTATCTTTGAGTTCATACCTTTTTAACTCCCAGTCTGCTTGGCGATAGGGTGATGGGTTCTTTGAGCAGTTCCTCCCCCATCGTATGCCCTCACAGCTTATCCTCGTAGCTTGGCGTCTCCGCCTCTAAGATTTGCTCTTCTCTTTCCCCTGCCTCGTTCATTTCGCATAATAGGAGGCTAAAGCCTTAACTCCAAAGATCGCACGATAGGGAGTTAATCCGTAAGGATACTATTTGCCAACTTTCAACTCACAGCCAATTCTGTTCTATTCATGGAGAATGTATCGCCTCGCAGAACTCCTCCACCAGTTCAAGGCTGTCCTCTTTCTCCAACACATTGCCGGTGACGACGAAGGAGGCTCCTGCTTTCACCTTCTTGGCTGCAACATCTGGCGTGCGGATTCCTCCGCCGACGATGAGGGGTATGGAGACGTAACTTCTCACCGAGGCGATGGTCTGTTCCGGGATCGACTCATCGGCTCCGCTTCCGGCCTCAAGATAGACCATCTTCATTCCCAAATACTCGGCGGCCAGAGCGTGGGCCATGGCGATGTCGGGCTTATTCCTGGGGATCGGCACCGTATTGCTCATGAACTGGGCCGATGTTGGGTGCCCCGATTCGATGAGCATATATCCTGTGGGAATGGGTTCAATGCCGTATTTCTTGATGGTCGGGGCCGCTTTGACCTGATCTCCAATGAGGCGATCCGGGTTGCGCCCGCTGATGAGAGAGAGAAAGAGAATGGCATCGGCATATTTGGAGACCTGGTTTAAGCTGCCGGGGAAGACGATGACAGGGATCGAGATCTCTCTCTTGAGGTCCTGAATGATCCCATCTATGGTAGCCGAAAGGAGGAGGCTGCTTCCGATCATGAGAGCATCCACACCGGCGGCCTCAAGATGGGCGGCTATCTGAACCAGCTTCTTCCCGTCCAATCGGTCGGGGTCCAGCAGTGGCAGATATCCTGCCCCTTTCTCCTTCAGCACCCCCATCAAATATTCGTGAACCGACATCACCACCTCCCTTTCTTTTACTCGGTGCTCCTTAAAAGATCCTTCACAATCACGGAGGCCTGGGCCAGTGCCTCCTTCAGTTTAGAGGGGTCTTTCCCGCCGGCTTGGGCCAGATGATCCTTCCCACCCCCGCCGCCGCCGGCGATGCGGGCCACCCGTTTCACGATCTCCCCTGCTTTCAGTCCCCGCTCCCGGATCAGATCATCGGTCACGACAACAATAAAAGTGGCTTTTCCACCAAAAACGGCCCCCAGCACGCCGACACCTGATCTCAATTTGTCTCTCAAAACGTCGGCCATCTTTCGAAGGGAATCGATGTCCGCGGCCTCGACCTTGGCGGCCACCACCTTTTCACCCTCAATCTCCTCCGCCCGGTCGATGAGACCGTCGAAGAGGGTGCCGGTTTGCGCCAGGCGCAGTGATTGAACCTCCCTTTCCAACTCCTTCTGCTGGGCCACCAACCTCTCCACCCGTTCCCGGGCCTCGAAGGGACTCGATTTCATAATGTGTCCGATGGCCTCCAGATCCGCGCTCCGTCTCTTCGAATAGACGTAAGCCCCCTCCCCGGTGATGGCTTCGATGCGCCGTACGCCTGCAGCCACACCGCTCTCGGAAGTGATGAGGAAGAGTCCAATTTCGCCGGTGGCTGCCACATGTGTTCCGCCGCACAGTTCCGCGCTGAAATCGCCGGTCCGGACGACGCGCACATACTCGTCGTACTTCTCCCCGAAGAGGGCGATCGCTCCGGCCTTTTTTGCCTCGTCAAAGGCCCTGATCCGGGTGGAAACAGGCACATTCTCCATAATCCTTCTGTTGACGATGGCTTCGACCTCTTCGATCTCCGCCTCGGTCATGGCCCCGTAATGGGTGAAGTCGAAGCGGAGCCGATCCGGAGCCACCAGGGAGCCGGCCTGGGAGACATGCTCGCCCAGAACCTGGCGCAACGCCGCCTGAAGCAGGTGGGTAGCCGTATGATTCCGGGCGATGGCCCTTCTCCGGCCGACGTCCACCTGAGCCAGGACCTTCTGGCCCTTTCTCAATCGCCCCTCTTTGATCTTGGCCCGATGAATGATCCGATCTTTTCCCACCCTCTGGGTATCAACAACCTCAACCTTTACCCCGTCAGCCACCAGGAGACCGGTGTCCCCAACCTGCCCACCGTATTCGGCGTAAAAAGGTGTGGTGTCCAACTCAATATCGACCTCGTCCCCCTCATCGGCCTCATCGACGAAGGTCTTCTCCCTGCCCATCAGGACCACCACACCTTCAGATTCCGTGCTTTCGTAGCCCACGAACTGTTGCGACTCTCCCGGCCTCTCCGAAGTCACCTGGACGATCTCCCTCTGCCCCTTCTTCGACAGCTCCTTCTGTCTTTCCATCTCTTTTTCGAACCGCTCCACATCCACCCGCAGCCCCTTCTCCCTGGCCATCAGTTGAGTCAGATCGAGCGGGAAACCGAAGGTATCGTGTAGGAGGAAGGCGTCTTCGCCTGGAAAGGTGGTGGAGCCTGCCTGGCGGATTTTTTGTGACCTCTCCTCAAATATAGCGATGCCGCGATCCAGGGTTCGGCCGAAGTTCTCCTCCTCGGCCTGGATGACGCGGGCAATGTGCTGGTGGCGTTCCCGGACCTCGGGGAAGGCCTCGCCCATCACATCGACCAGGGGCGAGACCAATCGATAGATGAAGGGCTCGTGCATCTCGAGGATCCGCCCGAACCGCGCCCCCCGCCGCAGGATTCGCCGCAATACGTAGCCGCGGCCCTCGTTGGACGGCATGGCCCCGTCAGCAATGGCAAAAGAGAGAGCCCGCACATGGTCGGAGATGACCCGGAAGGCCACGTCTCTCTCGCCCCGGCCGTTTCGGTACCTCTGTCCAGTGATCTCCGAAATCTCCTCTACGATCGGTCTGAAAAGGTCTGTATCGTAGTTGGATGGTTTGTTCTGCAGCACCGCCACAATGCGCTCAAAACCGGCCCCTGTGTCCACATGCTTGGCCGGAAGTTCGGTCTTGGTACCCTTCTCATCGCGATTGAACTGAATAAAGACCAGGTTCCAGAGCTCGATGAAGCGGGCGCATCCGCTGTTGACGCCACAGACATGCCCGGGATCGGTGGCGTCGCAAAACTCTTCACCGCGATCGATATGGATCTCCGAACACGGCCCGCAGGGGCCCACATCGCCCATCTCCCAGAAGTTGTCCTCCTCGCCGAAGCGAAGAACCCGTTCAGCAGGCATATCTGTCACCTTCGGCCAGAGTTCGGCAGCCTGCTCGTCCTCCAGAAAGACGGTGGCCCAGAGCCGATCCCTGGGCAGTCCCCAAACCTCGACAAACAGCTCCCAGGCCCACTGGATGGCCTCCTCCTTGTAGTAATCTCCGAAGGACCAATTGCCCAACATCTCGAAGAAGGTGTGGTGATAGGTGTCCCGGCCCACCTCCTCCAGATCGTTATGTTTTCCCGAGACCCGGATGCACTTCTGCGAGTTGGCCACCCGCTTGTACCCTCGCTTACCCGTGCCCAAGAAGATGTCCTTGAACTGGTTCATCCCAGCATTGGTGAAAATGAGTGTCGGATCACCCTCGGGGATGACCGGAGCACTGGGCATGATCTTATGATCTTTGCCGGCAAAAAAATCGAGGAAAGATTGTCGGATCTCACTGCTGGTCATCTTTACCAACTTCACAGATAGGTTCTTCTCTTCAATGACTTTCAACATGTCCTTCAAGTTTGCTCACTCGTCATCTTCTCCACAGTCTCCCTCACCGTCTCCCAGGGAAAGCCTCTTCTCAAGAGAAAATCGGACATCTGTCTTTTGAACTTCTCGCTTCGGAGATCTCCGTATCTTTCTCTCCTCGATTCGAGCAACTTGAGGGCAAGCTCCTCCTCACTCACCTCACCGTAAAGATTGTCGATTGTTCGCTCGACGATCTCCGGTTCAATCCCCTTCTCTCGGAGTTTTTGGTGAAGGAGCTTTGCTCCCATGGGTTTGCTTCTCAGGCGGTCCCTGGCCCATTGACAGGCGAACCGCTCGTCATCCAACAACTGTACCTGTTTGAGCCAGTCGACGACCCTGTCAATGATCTCGGCGTCGTACCCTTCCCCCCTCAGTCGGTCCCGGAGCTGCCGACAGCTCCTGTCGCCGTAGGAGAGGAGATTGAAGGCATACTGTTTGGCCTTCTTCTCCTCTTCGTTCAGAAGGAGGGTCTCTATCTGGTGATCGTCGAGCTCCTGTCCAACTCTCAGGTCGTTCTTGAGTACGATCTCTTTGTCGAGCCCGAAGGCGAAACCGTTGTCGATGAAGATTGAGCACCGGTGGGGGTGATGTTTTTGGGTCTCAATCTTGGTGATAGTACCTCCTCTGCCCACGGTTCAGCCCTTTTTCGAAGCGGTTCCCGTCTCCTTTTGAGCCTCTCTCTTCTGCGGCAGGCTGAGCTTTTCTCTCACCCTCCTCTCTATCTGCTCGCTCAGATCTGGATTCTCCTTGAGGAAGTGCTTCACGGTCTCGCGGCCCTGTCCGAGCCGATCGCCCTCAAAGGAGAACCATGTTCCGCTCTTTTCGACGATCTCGTGGGCCACAGCCAGGTCGAGAATATCGCCCTCTCTGGAGATCCCTTCCCCGTAGATGATGTCGAATTGGGCCTCTCTGAAGGGAGGGGCCACCTTATTCTTGACCACTTTGACCTTGGTGCGACTCCCCTTCACCTCCTGGCCCTCTTTGATGGAGGCGATCCTCCGAATGTCCAGGCGGACAGTGGAGTAGAACTTCAGGGCCCGGCCGCCGGGGGTTACCTCGGGGTTTCCGAACATCACCCCGATCTTCTCCCGGATCTGGTTGGTAAAGACGGCGCAGGTCTTGGACCGGCTGATAACCGCGGTCAGTTTTCTCAAGGCCTGGGACATAAGTCTGGCCTGAAGACCCATGTGGGCCTCCCCCATCTCCCCCTCGATCTCGGCCCGAGGCACCAGGGCTGCCACGGAATCGACCACAAAGATGTCGATGGCCCCACTCCGGACGAGCGTCTCAGCGATCTCGAGGGCCTGTTCTCCGGCGTCCGGCTGAGAGATGAGCAGGTTTTCGATGTCCACCCCCACGCTGTGGGCATAATCCGCATCGACGGAGTGCTCCACGTCGATGTAGGCGGCAATACCATCCCGTTTCTGAGCTTCGGCCACGATATGGTAGGCCAAAGTGGTCTTACCAGAGGCTTCCGGGCCGAAGATTTCGACCACCCTTCCTCTGGGCACTCCCCCTACGCCCAGAGCTGCGTCCAGGGCCAACGAACCGGTGGGAATAGCCTCAATAGGCACCCGAGCCGACTCGTCCCCCAACCTCATGACGGCCCCTTTGCCGAACTGCCTCTCGATCTGGGCTACTGCCAGACTGAGGGCCTTCCCTTTCTCGCTCAGACTCTCCCCTGCCATGATTGGATCACCTCCCTCTCACAGGCCGATCCTCCGCAGCGACGCATAGATCGGCCCCTCCGGGGTTAAAGTACTCTTCATCACCACCACCTCATCCACTCGAATGGACCCCGACTCAAAAGGAGTAGCCTTGATGGTATCGACAAGATCATCAACACCCCGAGGCGACTTCACTCTGCCGATGGTCAGATGGGGTGAGAACTTGCGATTGTCCCTGGGGAATCCGCGGTGACCGATAGATTCTTCCAACCTTCTCTGCAGCTCGACCAGTCTTTCTCTCCCTCTCTCGACCCCTATCCACACCACTCGCGGACGTCTGAAATTGGGAAAAGCGCCGAGTCCGGAGAGGCCGATCTCAAAGGGTGCAAGCCCTCGTACCCCCTCAGAGACACCTTCATACAGCCCCTCCAACTGATCCTGCCCGATTTCACCAAGAAACTTGAGGGTCACGTGGATGTTGTGCGGTTCCACCCAGTTCACATGGGCCTCGGCCCGTTGCAACTGGGCCTGCACATCCTTGAACTGGACCCTCAGCTCGCCGGGCATCTCAACGGCCACGAATGTTCTCACTTTCTGCACGACTATCGACCATAATTTTGGCTAAAAAAGTCAATCAATCCTTCAGCAAAAACAGCCTCACTTCATTCAGTGCCGCCTGCGCTCAGCTCCTTCTTGGCGGTCCTGTTGCCGAAAAACGGGAACTCCTTTCGGGCATCGCTCCGGTGGGCCCCATTATTCCGGTGACAGCGAGGCCTAAATCGGTTTGACCGAGGGCCCTCACCCTCTCAGCCATGGCTCTCGTCTCTGGGCTGACCGGCCCATATTCTTCCAACGTTTTCGTCGGAACCCTGAGCGCATCGTGCTTGGTTCTCTTCGAATTGACGACCACTCCGTGGTCGAGGAATTTGGAACTGCCGGGAATGTCCGTCAACCTGCTGGTGATAAGGCCTCCAGTGCACGATTCGGCCACCGATATCGTCGCTCTTCTCTCCAAGAGTAAACCTGCAACGACCCCTTCCAAGGACTGGCCGTCGACACCATAAATATAATACCCCACTCTGTCGCGGACAACCCTTTCGGCCTCCGAAATCTGTTGTTCGGCCCGTCGTCATGCGGACCACCCCGACGCCCACGGTCGCCAACTTCTCAGCCATGTACGTCCTATTGGTGTCGGCCGTCTTCCCGCACAGCAGTTCGTCTCCGATAGTGATCAATTCAGCCCGCATCGTCCCTCAGCGAACAGCCCAAAGGTACAGGTGCAGGATGAGATTGGTATAGACCCCTGCCAGAAGATCGTCGGCCATCACCCCGACTCCACCTCTGAGTCTCTCAGTGAGCCGAATGGGGAAGGGCTTCACAATATCGAAGAGCCGAAAGATCAAAAATCCGAGAATCACGACGGCCCAACTCTTCGGCAGCAGCAGGACGGCCACGAAGAATCCGGCAAATTCGTCGATAACAATCTGCGGGGCGTCGGGCCCGTAGACCCTCTCAGCCCGTGCCGATGCCCATATGCCGATCAAGACCAGAGGCACCACTGCCACGTTCCGGGCGGTCACATTCTGGCCAGGAAGGGCCCAATAGATGGCCGCGGCCACAGCGCTGCCGGCCGTTCCAGGGGCCAGGGGCGTATACCCGACGTAGGCCACGGTGGCCACAAATTTTGCCACGCTCATCACGCTCTCCGCTTTCGGCCCGATCTTCTCGGAAAGACCAGGTTCTGCACCAGGTAATGAGCCCCGGTGGTGACCGCCAAAAGGGTCACCGCAAGGACCAGCCCGTTGATGATCCACCAGGACCAATCGCCCTCCGAGGGTTCCCACTCCCCACCGGAGGCAGCTCTTGTGGCATTGATGTTCAGCAAAAGGAGTATGACAAGGATGACCACCATCTGGCAACTGGTCTTCCATTTGGCCAGTCTGCTGGTGATGAGGGGGTTCTTTCTGGAGATGGAGTACATCCTCAGGCAAGTGATCATCACCTCCCGGACGACGATGGTGTAAACCATCCAAGTCGCCACAATTTTCAGGGCAGCGAAGGAGATGAAGGCCGACGATGTGAGTATCTTATCGGCCAGCGGGTCCATGAACCGCCCGAACCGGCTCACCGACCCCCTTTGCCGAGCCAGATAGCCGTCGTAGAAGTCGGACAGGGCAGCACACAAAAAGAGGACGGAGGCCACATATCTGAACCATATCCCCTCCCTGAAAAGGAAGATCACGAAAAGTGGGGTCAGTGCGACCCTCAGCAGCGTGAGCGCATTGGGAACATTCAGCAGCAACCGTTCTTCTCCCTCTGGCCGCAGCGGATCAGAAGCTTCTTCCACTGCCTGTCCACCACTTGCTGGGCCTGGTCCAAGATCTGTTGGTTCTCCTCCTTGTAGAGGTGGGCGAACCGGCCCTGGCCTCTGGTCCATTCGTCCAGGGGAAGTTTCCTCCTGGGCTGATAGTTCAGCGTCCACTTTCCGTTCTCCACCTCGTACAGGGGCCAATAGCAGGTCTCCACGGCCAGCCTGGCCATCTCAATCGAGTCCTCCATCTTGAACCGCCAGCCCCGGTGGCAGGTACCCAGCACGTTGATGAAGGTGGGGCCATCGATGGCCAGGGCCTTCTTCACCTTGGTCATAAAATCGCGCCAGTTGTGGGCCGAGGCCTGGGCCACATAGGGGATGTGGTGGGCGATCATGATCTCGGTCAAGTCCTTGCGAAATCCCTGCTTGCCGGGGATTGCTGCACCCGCCGGGCTGGTGGATGTGGCGGCCCCCAAGGGGGTGGCGCTGGAGCGCTGGACACCCGTGTTCATGTAGGCCTCATTGTCATAGCAAACGTAGAGCATGCGGTGGCCGCGCTCGGCGGCCCCGGAGAGGGCCTGAAGACCGATATCGTAGGTTCCGCCATCTCCGCCCAGGGCAATAAAATTGATCCTCTTTTTGATCTTGCCCTTTTTCTTGAGGACTCGATAGGCCGCCTCAACACCACTGATGGTGGCCGCCGCGTTTTCAAATGCGTTGTGGATCCAAGGGACCCGCCAGGCGGTGTAGGGATAGATGGACGTGGCCACCTCCATACAGCCTGTGGCGCATCCGACCACCGTGTCCGGGCCGGCGGCCAGAAGCATCTGCCGAATGACCACCGTACACCCACATCCGGCGCAGGCCCGATGGCCCCCTGATAGAAGATCTCTCTGCTCCGATAACTCCTTTAATCGCAATGCCATCCCACCTTCCTCCTACTCTCTCACACCGAGATAGGTAACCATATTCTCGATCTGTCCGGTTTTTACAATTCGCTCCAGATCCTCAAAAGTGGAAGCGATCTCTTCGATACTGATGTTCCGTCCCCCCAATCCGTAGATGTAGTTGACCACTTTTGGGGCCTGTTCGCTCCCTAACAGGGCCGAGCGAACCTCGGAAAAGAGGGGGCCGCCGTAGGAACCGAAGGAGATAGCCCGGTCGAAGACAGCCAGCACCTTCAGATGCTCCAGGGCCCGAGCCAGTTCCTCATAAGGGAAGGGGCGAAAGACCCTGAGTTTCAACAGGCCGGCCTTCCTCCCCCGGTCCCGAAGTCGATCCACCGCCTCCCTGGCCGTGCCGGCCGTTGAGCCCAGAGCCAGAACCGCCATCTCAGCGTCATCTGTGCGATACCCCTCAAACAGGCCGTACTCCCTTCCAGTCAGATCTCCAAAGGCCTTACCCACCTCTAAGATGGACTCTTCGGCTCTCTCCATGGCCAGTACCTGCTGCCGCTTGTGTTCGAAGTAATAATCGGGTAGATCTACAGGGCCGTATGTTACAGGGTTCCCGGTATCCAGGAGAGGATGTTCCGCTCTGTACTCCCCGATAAACCCCTGGACTTCACTCTCGTCCAATATCTCCAGACGTTCCAGGGTATGGCTCAGGATGAACCCGTCCAGGGTGACCATGACCGGCAGCATCACCCCTTCTCTTTCTCCGATGGGCACAGCTTGAATCACGTTGTCGTAGGCCTCCTGGGTGTTCTCCGAATAGATCTGGATCCAGCCGCAATCCCGGGCGCCCATGGTATCGCTGTGATCGCAGTGGATATTCAAAGGGGCATTCAGGGCCCGGTTGACCACCGGCATAACGATGGGCAGCCGGCAGGAGGCAGCCACATAGAGGATCTCCCACATGAGGGCCAGCCCCTGGGCCGATGTGGCCGTCATCGACCTGGCCCCGGCCGCGGCCGCGCCCACACAGGCGCTCATGGCACTGTGCTCCGATTCAACCAGGACCAGCTCTGTATCCACATCGCCATCGGAGACGAAATCGGCGAATTTGTGCATAAGCTCCGTCTGCGGTGTGATGGGGAAGGCGGCCACAACGTCAGGGTTGATCTGCTTCATCGCTGTGCCGACCGCATCGTTCCCGGTCAAAGCGACAACCTTCTGCATCAGTCACTCCTTTTCTTCAAATTCACTTTCTAATACCATCTCTATCGCCTTTACCTTCGGCGGACATTCGGCGGCGCAGATGCCGCACCCTTTGCAATGGACCAGGTCGAATCCAACGTGCTTGCCGTCCTTGACCAGAACAGCCGAGTCCGGACAATAGATCCAGCACTGCAGACAGTGGATACACTTGTCGTAGTCGATGACCGGACGATACGTCCGCCACGACCCTGTCTCATAGCTCTCGGCGTTGCCCGCATTTAGAATCAGACCGCCGGTGGGTATCTCTTTCCAGGCCCGCTCCTCTTTCATCCTTCTCTGACCTCCTCGTAGGCACGGTCAATGGCTTTTATGTTTCCGTCAACGATCTGACGGGTAAATTTTTTGCCCAATTTCTCCTTGACGTCGTTGCATACGGTGTTGATGTCCAATATCCCCGTGGCCCTGATGAGGGCACCGATCATCGGTGTGTTGGGGATGGGCCGGCCGATCTCGGCAATGGAGATCCGGGTGGCGTCCACCGTGAACACCTTGGCCTGTGGAGTCGAAAGCTTCTTGCGCACCTTCTCCGGCTTCATGGCCGTGTTGATCACCACCGTGCCATCCGGGGCGAGACCTTCGCAGACATCGACCTTGTCCAGAAGGGTGTCATCCAACACGACGACCACATGGGGGCTATCGATAGTACAGTGCACCCGGACAGGCGCATCGCTGATGCGAGTAAACCCTCGCATAGGTGCCCCCTCTCGTTCGGGGCCGTATTCGGGGAAGCCCTGAAGGTACTTGTCTTCGCTCAAGGCCGCTTCGGCCAGCAGAGTGGCGGCCGTCTTGGCCCCCTGTCCGCCCCTGCCGTGCCATCGAATCTCAGTCATGCGTGCCACTATCTCCTCCCTGTTGCAAAGGACCTAAAATTCTCTAAATTTGAGACATTTAATGGGTTAGATCAAGAGGAAAATGGGGGTTCGAACAAAAAACCTGCCCCCGGTCTCCGCCGCTGGATGAAGGGGTGTTAGGCCACCTCGACGCGGTCCTCGATGGCTCGGGTGAGGGTCACCTCGTCGGCCAGATCGAGATCGCTGCCCACGGGCAGCCCTCTGGCGATGCGCGATACTTTCACCCCCAGAGGTTTGATCAACTTCGACAGGAAGAGGGCCGTGGCCTCACCCTCCACGTTGGGATTGGTGGCCAGAATGATCTCCTTCACCCGCCCGTTGAGCCGGGCCAGCAACTCTTTCACCTTCAACTCGTCCGGCCCGATACCCTCCAAGGGTGAGAGGGCCCCGCCGAGAACGTGGAAGCGCCCTTTGAACCCACCGGTCTTCTCAACAGCAATCACATCTGAGGGCTTCTCAACCACGCAGAGCACGGTTTCGTCCCTCTTCTCGTCCCGGCAGATGGGGCAGGGATCAACCTCGGTGACGTTGAAGCAGAGCGAACAGAAAGCCACCTTCTCTTTGACTGCGGCGATAGCCCTGGATAGGGCGAGCGCTTCTTCCTTCGGGATTTTCAACAGGTAAAAGGCTAACCGCTGGGCCGATTTCCGCCCGATACCCGGCATCTTGTTCAGTTCAGCGATGAGCGTTTCCACCGAGGGTGAGTAAAAAGGCACCGGCCACCTCCTCCCCATCAGGGTATCAAGCCCGGAATTTTCAACCCCTCAGCCAAGCCTGGGAGTACACCGCCAGCGGCCTGGCGCATCTTCTCTTCGGCCGTCTCCTGGGCCCGTTCTCTGGCCTGGTTGACCGCAGCTACGATCAAATCCTCCAACATCTCCACATCATCAGGGTTGACCACCTCCGGGTCGATCTTCACCTGTATGATCTCCTGCTTTCCGTTGGCCAAAACGGTAACCATGCCCCCACCGGAAGTGCCCTCCACCTGAACCTTCTCCAGCTCCTCCTGAACCTGGGCCAACCGCTCCTGCACCCTCTGGGCCTGCTTCATCAGATCGCCCAAACCCTTGACCATAACATATTCCTCCTTATTATACCTATCTTTTTCCCCATCGATTCTTCTGTCTCAGACAGACAATCAAAATCCATACCTCTCCTCTGTGACTTGGTGTCCTGGTGGCTGAACAGGCACTTTCAATTTTCACTTCGAAGCGAGGCTTGGCTCACTCCGGGACGATCTCTCCGTTGAAGACATCGACGATCTTCTTCACAATGGGCTCTCTCTCAAAGAGACCCCCCACATCGGACTTCGATTTGGTGGCTCGTTTTCCCCTGAGGTCCGGTTTGAGCACTGGCGTCTGATTCACCTCGATGACGCATTCCAGGCCCAAGCGGGTGCCGAATTCTTCGTGCAACACATCGGTGATGATCTTCTTGTCCTTGTTGATCATATCTATGCCGAACCCGTTTCCTCGACCGAAGGAGATGGTCAGCGCCTCTTTTGAAAGTCGGGTGGGAGTGCCGCCGGCCAGGAAGGCTCCCAGGGAGATCTTCCTCTTTTTCACCTTTTTGAGGATATCGGCCCAGCGGTCACGAATCGATTCCAAGGTGGGGAGGCCTTCAGAAGGGATATCAGGTGTTGTCTCGGTATGCAGATCGGGTTTCGGTTCCGGCTCATCGAAGAGGTTCAACTCTTTTTTCTCCTCCTTCCGGGGGAAGAGGGATGCCTCCTGGTCGAGAGAGCTGCCGAGGTCTTCGAGGCGGTTGAACACCTCCTTAAGGGTCACGCTGGAGTCCATTTTGATGAGGCGCAGCAGGGCCATCTCCAACTCCAGTTTGGGGAGGGAACTTCGCCTCAGATTGAACTCGTGGTCCGAGACGATGCGAATCATTCTCAAGATATCCTCCTCGGAGAACTTCGCCGCCTGCTCCTGGTAGCGTCTGCGACCTCCCTCGTCCGCATCGATGAGCTCCGCTGTGTTTGCCGCCGCTTTGGCCACCAACAGGTTTCGCAAATGTTCTGCCAGACCCTTGAAGAACTCCTGAATGTCCAGGCCTTCGTCGATCACTCTACCGGCCACATCGAGACCGCCGGCCACATCTTTGCTGCAGATGATATCCCCGAGGCGGAAGAGGATCTCCTGATCGACCGCGCCCAAAAGGTGGCGCACCATCTGGGTTGTGATCCTTTCGCCGCTGAAGGAGGCCATCTGGTCTAAGAGGCTCTCCGCATCCCGCAGACTGCCGTCGGCCTTTTTGGCCAACGTGATGAGGGCCTCATCGTCTATGGGGATCTCCTCCTGGTGAGCGTCTCCACCAGTTCCCTGGTGGATATGCGTCTGAAGTCGAACCGCTGGCACCGGGACAGGATGGTGGCCGGCACCCTGTGGGGTGCTGTTGTGGCGAAGATAAAGACGACGTGGCCTGGTGGCTCCTCTAACGTCTTCAGCAGGGCATTGAAGGCCGGATCGGTGAGCATGTGGACCTCATCGATAATATAGATTTTATAAGTGCTTTTGAGGGGGGCGTACTTGATCATCTCCCGCAGGTTGCGCACCTCATCAATGCCCCGGTTGGAGGCCCCGTCGATCTCTAAAACGTCGAGGCTTCGACTCTCTGTGATCTCGACGCACACAGCACATCTGTTACAGGGGGTGGGGGTCGGTCCCCCTTCGCAATTGAGGGCCTTGGCCAGAATCCGGGCTACGGTTGTCTTGCCGATTCCCCGCGGCCCGGAAAAGAGATAGGCGTGGGCGATGCGCCCCGCTTTGATGGCGTTGATCAGAGTGACCTTGACGTGATCCTGATCGACCACCTCTTCGAAGGCCAGCGGCCGCCACTTACGGGCCATGACGAGATAGGACATACTCTTTCTCTCTACTTTAGGAGCGAAGCCCAAATTGAAAACTGAAAAATTACCTTTAGGTTAAACCGATTGCCGGTCTTCCTTGTGGATTTTTCAATTTGAATTTTGGATTTGACGTCTTCCTAAGAAGACGTAGAGGTCGTGCACCCACCCTCGATCCCCCTTCGCGAGCGGTACTCAGGCCGCCGGCTCCGACCAGGTGCCCCCACGGCACACAGGAGGGTTCACGTACCGCTGCTACCTCCCGGTCCTGACGGGGTTCAGTGATCTCCCGTTGCGTGGGACCTGATCTTCAACACCACGTACCTGACTATCGTCTCGGGAAGGACAAGACCTCAGGTTGGGAATTCAACCCCGCTGTAGCGGATTGCGGGTACAGGGCACCGCTAGCTCCCCG
>JBHIER010000007.1:0-20344 GCA_046760705.1 bacterium | reverse complement strand
TCCGATTTATGGAGAAATATCGTATCCAGGGGCTGCTCTGGAGATTGAGTCATGAAACAGCGTGACATACAACACAAAATAGATTTCCTCATAGATAATTTTGAAAAACTGAGGAGGCTAAAAAAGTACAGTCTTGACGAGCTGTTATCCCATTTCGAGAGGGTTGCTTCCGTATTACACAGACTCCAGACCACCATCGAAGCCCTGTTGGACATCGGAAGGTATATCATTTCAAGTCTCGGCCTTCGGATTCCCACCACAAGTGCAGAGGTCATTGACATATTGAAAGACGAGAGTCTCATTCCAGAAAAGGAAGTCAGAGGGTATATTGAGATGATCGGATTTCGTAATCGGGTAGTCCATGAATATAACACCGTCGATGTGAGTGAACTTTATGAGATTCTCCACAAAGAGAGCGGGGATTTAAAAAAACTCTACACCCGCCTTTCAATGTAATCGCTCAATATGAAGAGAAATCGAATCCGTCTGAAGGGCCAAGATTCCTCTGAGATGAGGGCCACATCAAGATGAGCCCACCTCATCCGAGTGGATCACCTCTGACTAAACCAGGAGGGAGATGCATTTTCTGGGTTAATGATCATGGCAACGGTCACTTTCTTACCGGGGGGAGTCCATTCTCAGATCTGGTCCGAGGCCACAATATAGCCAATCACCTTGTAGACCAATTTTGCCGCCAAAAAGTTGGGGGCGATGTTCCCAGACTGGGGGCAGAGTTCGACCACATCAAATCCGACGATTCTGCTCCTCTGGGAGACAGCCCGTATCAACCCCAGGACATCGTACCAGTCCAGCCCCCCGGGTTCGGGCGCGCCCACGGCAGGCATGATCCCCGGGTCGAAAACATCTAAGTCAACGGTCACGTAGACATCGTTCGAAAGGCGCGAGACCACCTCCTCGCGTCCCTCCTTCCCTCTCACCTGCTGCGTATAGAACACCTTGAGGTTGTGCTCCCTCACGTAGTCGGCCTCAGGTTTGCTCATGCTTCGAACTCCTGCCTGAATTACAGGTCCATGTTCGAGAAGGCGCCGGGCAGTGCAGGCGTGGTTCAGCTTCGAGTTGAAATATTCATCCCGCAGATCGGCGTGAGCGTCCAATTGGAGAACGGTGAGGCCACCGTATACCTCAGCCAACGGCCTGACCACCCCGATCGTCAGGGTATGTTCCCCCCCCAGAGCCACGGGGATCTTGCCTCTCTTAAGGACATCTGAGACCGTCCTATAGATCTCTTCCAGGGCCTGCTGCGGTGAGGCGCTGAGATCAAGATCCGATGCGGTGTGAATCCCCACCTCGTATGGCTCCAGATCGAGCTCCTCGTCGTAGAGTTCAACCTGGTGCGATGCCTCGAGGATGGCCTGGGGCCCGTACCGTGTTCCTCTCACATAGGTCGTTGTCTGTTCGTACGGGATGGGCAGAACAGTAAAGCGCGAGTCGGCCTCCTTTGAGAACCGCCCGGGCAGTCCGAGGAAGTTCTCTCTCCGGGTTTCCGTCACGATATGGTCATCTCCAGGGTTTCGTTCAAACGGAAAGTGACGGACACTCCGCGGCGTATCTCTCCTGCCTCCTCCGCTAAGGCGGTAACCAGAAGAGGCAGAGCGATGGTGGCATCACAGTAAAGGGTCACCTTCTTTGCAGAGGCGGATATCTTCCCCCAGGACTGCGCTTCTTCGAAAGTGGCCCCTGAAAGCCCTCCCCAGTGGGGAGCATCGACAATGATCTGGATGGCATAATGGTGACCCTTCACGTCGTGCCCCAGAATCGAGGCCGCCACCTCGGTCTGTTGTATGAAGTTTTTCGGAGTCCCACCCCCGACATAGATGACCCCTGTCTTTTTGGATTTGGCCACAATGTTCGTCAGTTCTTCCACGTCGCCTATGACGTCAAACTGGAATCTCCGACCAATTTTGGAGGTGAGCAACGTAAGGGCAATCCCTAAGGACGAATCTCCTATGGCCGGACAGTATACGGGAACGTTTGCTTTGGCTGCCGATGTCAGGATTCCCTCGGCAGGGCCTTCTTCTCCAAGCCATTCTCCCAGAAGTTTTAGAAATTCCCTGGTCGTATAGATCCGCTGGGAGTTGAGGCCTCCGGCGAAATCGGCAACGAACTTATCCGATCGTCTAAACTCCTCCTCGCTGGCATAGGTGTCGTAGATTTTGTCGACTCCGCGTTGATAGAGAGTGATGTCGTCAAAATGGGGGTCTCCTCTGAAATGGAACCGCCCCAATGTTTCGTGACAGTCGTGGAAGAGGTTCGCCCCAGTTGAGACCAGGCAATCGATGAAGCGGTTCTCTATCAGGTATGCGATGACGCTTCTCATCCCGGCTGGCACCATGGCCCCTGAGAGGCCCATTATTACGGTCGCATCGTCCGCTAACATCTCCCGCCAGACCCTAAAAGCTGTGCCTAAGCTTCGGCCCTGAAAAGAGATCGACTCCATCCTTCGCAAAACTTCACGCACCGTTTGCCCAGATTTCACTTCGAAGGGCGAGATGGGTGTGTCCAATACCTTCTCTTCCTCCTTCAACTTCATCTCCTCCATAGAAAATGAGGTCTGCGAACAGCACTGAAGTCAGCCACATGAGAGTATGCCCAGAGATCATCCTCTCATGCCTTCTGATCCCTTCTCATCCCCTCTCATCTTTTAATGTCAGGGTATGAAGACAGCCGCCACAACGACGGTTGTCCACAGCCCCTTCTTGTCCCCCACAGCCGACTGGGTGATATTGCGGGTCTTGACGATCTTACCGTGCATCCGGTACACCTCCCGCCGTTCGTCCCAGGCAAGGTCCGGATCAAATTCGATGCCCAGGGTTGAGGCCAACATACTGGCCGCCAAATCTTCGGCGTAGTCCCCGGCCACATCGTCGGTCTGCCCGAAGGCATGATGTTCACTCAGATAGCCGTACTGCTGCTCTTCGGTGGGCACGGCGATTCCGATGGAGGCCACCAGGAGCCGGTTGGGTTCGTTGGTGCTGTTCTTGCAGATGACGCAATGGACAATCTCGCCCGGCCTTAGCATGCTGAGGCCCCTCTCCCGGGAGATGATCCGACATCCAGGGGGAAGAATGGAGGAGACCCGGACCAGGTTGTACTTCTCGATCCCGGCCTTTCTGAGAGCCGCTTCGAAGGATCTCAGTTTCTCCTTGTGCTTTCCCACCCCCTTGGTGAGAAAGATCTTCCCTGGAACCGTAGCTGTTCACCTCCTCTCTCTCTACGACCCGCAGCTTAATGGGGAATGAGAAAGGCGATGACGGTCAAAATGGCCCCGATGAGCACTGCCCAGGCGAACGTTCTATCGGAGACAAGGTTCTTGCCTTCCCCTCGTTGGAAGAGGGTCCCTTTGAAGAGGAGCAGAACCCCGATCCAGTAGAGGACCAGGATGAGGGTCTTGGAATCGGTCACATCCGTCCCCACGGGGATCCCCGTCCACACGGTCCCGTAGACCTGGTACTCCACCGCAATGCCTAAGGGAATCCCTCCCAAAAAGAAGAAGACCGTTCCCCCAAAAGCCGCCTTTGCCAGAGCGTTCAACCGCTCCCCTTTTCGGAGAAAGAGAGAGGCCCAATATCCCGCCAGCAGAAGCAGCAACAGTCCCCCGATCATGCCCCCAACGTGAAGCCCCAATAGGGCCAATGAGGCCCGGCCCTTGAAAGTGAGCTCATACGATTCTCCCGTTTCGAGGGCATCTTTCGGCAGGGTCACTTGAGTCCCGGTGATACTGCTCGCTTGGATGTAGTACCGCACTGTCGTCCCCCTCGGCTGATGGGGGATAACGGCCACATACTCGTTCTCTTGTCCTGTCAAGGTCATGGGCAAAGAGATGAAGTCGTCCCGCCCCTTCCGATAGAAGATTTTCGCCTCCCCTTCTTCCAATTCGGGGGAAGAGATGATCTTTGCCCGGATCTGCTGCCCTCCCGGACCGATGTGCTCGTGCACCGGCTTGTGCTCTAAACGAAGGGAGAGCAGCTCCCTCTTTTCAGCCACCTGCGGCTTTTGACAGCTCAGTCCGCCCATTGCAAGGAAGATCACACTGAGAAGAGCGGGTCTGAGTCGTCTTGTGTATAGCCTCCTCATCTTATTCTCCTCCTGTTTATGTATCTACCGTGTTCTCTCACCCTCTGAACTCCAGCCTCCTCAGCCCGCTCGTAGTGAGCTACGCAGCGATAGCACAGTAGCGTCGGATGGGACGGCACGCGGTCATCTCTTAACCATCCTTTTGCAAAAGTGATTGTACCCTCGAAAGGGCAGTGGCTGTTGGTCGCCCCGTTCGTCAATGAGCGTAATGCCTTGATCTGCTTCCACGACGGCTCCGACCACCGACACTTTTGTCCCCGTCTGGCCCTCAATGATATCGAAAACCTCCCCGGCTCCTTTCTGAGGAAGGGTAAACAACAGTTCCAAATCCTCTCCGCCGTAGAGGGCGTAGTGTTGGGGGGGTGTTTTGAACTCCTGAGCCACCCGCACGGTCTGGGGATGGAGGGGGATCTCCGCCACATAGATTTTTGCCCCGGTACCGCTCATGGCCGAGATGTGGTGAACCTCAGAGGCCAGCCCGTCGCTGATATCGATCATTGCGTTCACCCTCGTCTCCCCCACCAGAATCCGGGCCTCCTCAATCCGGGGGAGGGGAAGGAGGTGCCTCTTTACGATATAGGGCCACTGTGCTTGGATCTTTCCACCGGTTCTTCTCTCCTCCCTCAGAACCTTCAATCCTGCCACCGAGCCGCCCACATCACCTGAGACGCAGATCACATCGCCCACCTGTGCTCCGGCTCTCGTAGTCAGCCTCTTGTTCTCCACCTCCCCGGCCAGGGCGATGCTGATGACCGTTTCGGAAAGGGCGGCCGATGTATCGCCACCGACGATGCTTCCCCCGAACCGATGGATCACGTCCTCCATACCGCGGTACATCTCCTCCACCCACTCAACCTCCGTCTTCTCCTGCATGCAGACTGAGACGACGGCGACGCGCGGCACCCCTCCCATGGCGGCAATATCGCTCAGGTTCGCAGCCATGGCCTTCCAGCCGATCTGGTACGGCGTAGCGTACGCCGGATCGAAATGGATGCCCTCTACAAAGATGTCTGTCGTAAGCAATAACACCATTCCTCTGGTCGGCCCGAAGGCGGCGGCATCATCATCAATACCTAAGCGAACCCCCTCGGAGGAGCTGTCCACCCTTTTCTTAATGCGGTCGATGAGTCCGAACTCCCCGATCTGGCTCAGCTTCATAACGGCCCCAACATCCTGAGGGAAGCTTCGCCTCCCTGGCCACAGAGACGAGGTGTGGACAACGTCGCCCGGCGAAGCCACCCATCAAAAGGTTAAACAAATCTCTCCTGTCGTGCGTTCTGGGTTCTGCCTTTTCTGGTATAAGATGCAGAACCCATGGCCCATAGCTCATGACCTTTCTGACCAAAAGAGATACTTGAAAATCCCCCATTCAAAGATGAGTCAATCGATCCGAAGGGGGTCGTTCCAGTAGAACCGAGTGGCCCCTTTGACCGTCCCGAACCAGATGTAATCACCGTCGAGAAGCATCGTTTGGACGGTGTTGTCCAGAAGGCCGTCCTTTGTGGTGAAACGGCGCCACGTGGACCGCTGGCGATCGAACTTGAGGGCCCCTTCATCGGTGGCGATCCAGACCGATCGGTCGTTGACGGCCAGATCGTGGATGGTGCTGAAGGGGAAGGTCCCTGGGGGAAAGTGCTGCTGCCACTGGCCGGTTCTTTTGTCCAGCATCGAGAGGAAGAAAGCAATGGGGAGTGGTTCCTTTCCGGCCACAGTGGGTTTCCCGGTGGCCAATCGGTGAACTTGGGTCTTGAGGAAGAGCTTTTCGTCAGCGGCCCAGGTCGGCAGTGCCGCAAACCACACCGTTCCACTGTCGGCAGCGATCTCGGCCACAACACCGCCCAGATGGCCCTCCCGGTCGACGAAGAACTCCCACTCTCCCCTCCCCTTCGGTCGGGAGAAGAGCCCGCGATTGGTGGCTAACCAGATCGCGGACTCGTCCACTTCGACATCATACACAATGGCAGTGGCCAGGTTCTCGTTGGCTATCCTGCTGATGGCCCCGGTCCTCACATCCATGGAACACAATCCGAAAGCTGTCCCGATCCAGAGGAGATTTTCATCGAGGGCCAGGTCAATGACCTCGTTGTCGCTCAGCCCGTCCAGGATGGTAAATGTCTTCCAGGACCGCTTCCCCTTCTTCAATTGTGCCAGCCCGCTGTAGGTCCCGAACCAAACGTGCTGGCTGTCGGCGGCCATGGAGGTGACGTTGTCGCTGCGCAGGCCGTCGATGTAGCGGGCCTCAAAGTAAACCCAATCGCCGCTCTTCCGGTTGTACCGGGTGATCCCCTGAGAGCCCTGAAGCTGGCCGATGCCACCGAACCACATCTCATCACCGTCGAAGATCAGAGCCGCCACATTCGGTTCGATGAGACCAAAGCGCATCATCTCCAGCCTCTGGGTGCGCAAATCGGCCACCCCCACATTCAACCCCCAGGTGGCAATCCACATATTGTCCCAGTTGTCGACCACAGACTGCTGGAGAGGGTAGGTGCGGAGGTTCCGATCCTGAATCATGGCCTCGTCCCCCTCGGCCAAGAAGGTGTACTGAAACTCGGTGAAGAAGTCGGGGTATTTGACCTTGGGCGGCTCGGTGGCCAAGAGCCCCTCCGGAAAGGCTGGGGCTGTGTGCCATCTCTTCTCTGTAGGTTGATAATAGTTGACAAATCCGGACCGGGTGAGACACCAGACGTACCCGGTGGCCGGATCGAAGGCCACCCGCTCGATCCAGTTTTCGGAGAGACCGTCGCTGGTGGTGTAAGGAGCGTCCCACCGATTTAAATAACGGTCGTACCGCGTCACACCGCCCGTTGTTCCAAAATAGACATCCTGGTAACCAACGGAGATGGAGGTGACATACCTGAAGTCGGTGTAGCTCACCCAATCCCCCTCCTCATATCGCGAGCGAAGGGATTGACCCATCGCGGTAGCCACTAAGAGAGGCAAAACAAAGAGTGATAAGAACGTTTTAGATCTCATCTTCACTTCTACCCATCCCAATCTTATTCATAACTCCTCGGGAAAGATTTCTAAATTTATCTTTTAGCTGCTTAACATTCAGTTCAACCAGCATATCTACGGGCCACTGGCTGATCTCGTCTGGAAACTGGTCAACCTCCTTGAGAGCTACACTGAACCAGTAAAGATCGAAGCCAGGATCTTTATGCTTGGCCATTCTGATAAGATCCTTAAAAGGTTCGTTTTTCAAAATGAAAAAGAGGTCCACCGCGTCCCGATGTTTCCATCGTCCGAAAAATGTGAGAAGTTTGTCCGCCACAAGATCCCGGTAGTCATTTACCTTTATCCCATACTCTGAAGGTTGTGGCTCTTCAAGCCTAAATGGAGAGTCGTAGGCAAAATGAAGTATTGTACTTTCACCTTTTTTCTCAACTTCATACTCTACAAAGGACTCAAATCTACGGGTGGTCTTAAAAGTGTATTGTTCTTCAAAAAGCTTTTCTTCCAAAGCCTTTGTAAAGGGAAGAATTAGCTCCAATTCAGATGTAAAGAGGTCTAAGTCATAAGAGCGACGGTGTGCTAAGTAGAATTCAGAAAGGGCGGTACCTCCAGTCAAACAAAAGAAAGATGTCTCATTAATCTTCCCCAACTCAACCAATAGATTTCTCTGAATGGATAAGAGAACCCCTTTACCTTTTAGAATACTCAAAATAATCCTCCCACAGATTTCTGACCCTTTTGGGTAAATTAAGTTCAGGAAGGAGTCTTCTCACTTCTTCCCAGTCGAGCTCAGCAATATCCTCTGCTCTCCCATTAGATAACACCTCACCAATATACCACTTCCTCTGCCAGGGGTCGCTTAAATCGATCTCTTTATCAGTAGACCAGACAATATATCTTTTTGGTTTTATCTTCATAACTTTCTACCTCCTGAAAAAGGCATCTTCACTCAATATACTTTTCCAGTTTGCCAATAATAAAGGAGGGGTCATAGGAATAGGTATAGCGAATACGATGGGATTCAGCCACTAAAGAGAGATGTTTCGCAATTATGGCCATGTATCTCTCCTTAGAAACTGGCTGAATTTCTCCTATTTCATTTCCATAGTTTTCCCTGTTTGCAACTTGACGGACTCATACCATTGGGCCTTGATTGTCAGAAGAACAGTTGGTGCAGGCCTTAATCGTAGTGTTTACCACTCACCCCCAACATAGCCTCTGGGAGAGCTTCAACCATATCCTCAGCCATAACGCCCCACTCCCCCTTGGTTTGGGCCGCCAGATCTCCGGCCAGCCCGTGGAGGTAGACCCCTGCCCTGGCCGCATCGATCCCTTTCAGCCCTTGAGCCAGCATACCTCCGATCAAGCCCGTCAGCACGTCGCCGCAGCCGGCTGTGGCCATACCGGCGTTTCCCGTTGGATTGATGTGGACGTGCCCGGAGGGATCGGCCACAACTGTGGGGGCACCTTTGAGGGTTAACACCGTACCGAAGCTTCTGGCCGCTTGCCGAGCCACTTCTACTCTGTTCGCCTCAATATTGGAGATCGGCCGCTCAATCAGTCGCGACAGCTCTCCAGAGTGGGGAGTGAGGATCAGCTCGGCCTCACTCTCTGTCAAGCAGTCTAAATGGCCGGAGAGGGCATTGAGGCCGTCGGCATCGATCACCGTGGGTACACTCACCCTTCGGATCACCTTTCGGACCAGTTCCTGGGTCTCACTGTTTTGAGAGAGCCCCGGCCCGAGGGCCAAAACGTCGGCCCAGTCCAAAAGTTCCTCGATCTCCTGCTCGGCCGCCAGGCTCAGCGTCCTCTCTTCGGTTTCAGGCAGGGGTTTGGTCATCGTCTCTGTCAGCTTGACTTCCATGAGGTCGTTGAGGCTCTTGGGGATACCGAGGATGGCCATCCCGGCCCCAGACCGCAGGACGGCCTGACAGCACAGAGCGGCTGCCCCTGTCATGCCTACGGATCCGGCCACCACCGCCACCCGCCCGCAGTCGCCTTTGTGGGCGTTGGGGCTCCGTCTGGGGACCAGGTGGGCTATCTCCTCGGGCTCCATCAGTTCGATGGCAATACCGGCGCGCTCAACAACCTGGGGCGGCACACCGATATCCACTACCTCCAGTCTGCCCACACAGGCTTTCCCAGGAAAGAGCAGCAGGCCGAGCTTGGGAAGCCCCATGGTGGCCGTCACCTCGGCCCGGACGCAAGGCCCCTCCACTTCTCCGGTATCTGTGTTCAACCCTGAAGGGACGTCCACCGCCACGATCCGGCCCTCGGATCTGTTTATGAGATCGATAACCTCGGCCGGGAACCCCCGGACAGGACCCTTTATGCCAGTGCCGAAGATGGCATCGACAACCACATCGGTCCTCAAAGGATGGGCGATCTGCTCGAGGCTGCGCACCTCCTTCACCCTCAGTCCCATACTGAGAGCCCGATCGAGATTCACCTTGGCGTCGCCTCCGACCTCAGCCCTTTCCCCTAAGAGATAGACGTCCACCTCGGCCTCCCTCTGGGCCAGGAGCCTGGCGACCACGAATCCGTCGCCACCGTTGTTGCCCCGGCCGCAGAAGATAACGACCCGACTGTGGCCGATGTCGATCAACGTCCCCTCGATAGCGTTGACCACACCTTGGCCGGCCCGCTCCATGAGGTCGAGCCCGGGGATTCCGACCTCTTCGATGGTGATGCGGTCGATCTGCCGCATCTGCTGGGTAGTAGCGACCTTCATATCCGCCTCACAAATACGGCCTGCTGGGACCTACACCCGATATCGCGCCAGGAGCCGGTCCGGAATCGGCGCAACCACAAACCTCCCCATCGGTTCCTTCGAGTCGAGCCAATATCTCACAGAGACCTCAGCCCGGTTTCGGCCAGCGCTGTAGCGGGCACAGATGGCTGCGGCCCTCTCAAGAGCCCTCCTGGCCCTGCTCTTGCGCAGGATGACGAGGGGGCTCCCGTACTCCTCCGCGCTCAATTTGAGATCCTCCCCCCTGGCCAGGGCGGCCAACGTTCTATTCTCCTCCTCATCTCGCCCGGCAATGATCTTCTGGCCGGTGGGAAGTCTGAAATGGCGTCCCACCTTCAGAAGATTGATGTCGTATAGGGAGTCCTCACCGTGCTGGAAGAGGTCCCGGAGCCTGTCCGCAAAGCCCTTGTCGGTGAGCAAGCACCCTCCGGCCGGACAGGGATAGTCGGTGAGGCCGAGCTCCTCCGCCAGTCTCATCTGGGGTTTCCGCGACCGGCCCTGAATGTTCAGGAGCTTCTCCCGGTCGACCAGGCCCTCCCTCTCAGGAATAGTCGGCTTCATCAGTTTAGCCGACAGTGGTCTCAGCAGGCGGCCCTCGAGCCCGGAGTCCCGCTCCACAATACGCATGGCATCACGCCGCTGGGACATGGGCCGTTGCCCCAACACCTCACCGGTGAAGACAAAGTCGGCCCCCATCTCCTCCATAAGTTCCCGCGCCTTGGTGAAGGTCATGATCCGGCAGTCCAGGCACGGGTTCATGTTCTTGCCGTACCCGTACCTTGGTGACTTTACCATCTCGATGTACTCTCGCCCCAGAGCGAAACGCTTCAAAGGGACATCAAGTTTTTCCGAGACCTCCTTGGCCTCGCACCGGCCGGGCCGGTTGCAGGTGCAGAAAGGACCGATAAAGTTGACCGCCAGGACTCCAATACCCTGGTCAAGAATGAGCTTAACGGCCAACCTACTATCGAGCCCGCCGGAGAGGAGGGCTATCGCCTTGACTCTTTTGCTTGATGTGATCGTCATCTCTTCTCTGGGACCTTTTTCAGTTCCACATCTTCCCATTGAAATTTAACGTAAACGGCATCTGAGGTCAACCAATTTCTACAATTCAGAATCCGCAGCTCCTATCTCACTTCTCTTGTTGCCACCCAAAGGGGAAAAGGAACCAGCAAAACTTGGCGTACCGGGGCAGGAGTTGCCTGCCTGTGCGTCGCACGCAGACAGGCACTCCTGCCCCCAAACCGAAATGGTGGAGCCAATGCGGGTGGGAGTGCAACTCCCCCCGAGCGGAGGCGTCATCATCCGACTCGATCAGATGATCCAGGGCCTCTGCCCTGCCACCTCACCCCTGGATTGCCCGGTCGAGTCGGACAATGACAGACATGACACCTTGCAATTTGGCCTACCATCATGTAACATCAGAATCTCAAAAATTAGGAAACTCACGAGAGAGGCTCTATGAATGCCGCAACTCACATCATCCATCTGAGATCCAAATAGCTCTTCTGCTTGCACGTATAATTTCATTGACATGACTATGAGAATGGTGTAAATTCAGTTGTCGGGTTGGTGAGATCGGCATATTTTGACTTAGAAGTAACTCAGGAGGAATGGAAATTGGAAAAAGCCCGCTTGGTGCCCATTCAGAAAAGTTCCGGACTTATTCGGTGCTTATGTGAAGAGCTGCTTAGGAACGATCCACATATTCGCGATATAATACAGTTTGGCTCCTCAATTTATGCCCCGGACGCAGCACTTGACATAGATCTGGTAGTTACTACGCATTCGAAGAGAGATTATGCAGTATACTTGGAGGCAGCGGTAGATTCACCGGTGACCGTAGACCTTATGGTGCGTGAACCCGGGGAGAAAATTGGCAAGGACATTGCCGCGGGCCTCCGAAAATTGTTCGATGCGGCTCGGAGCGCTGTCATGGCGCGCCTCAACACGGAGCAGACACGTTGGGCCCATGGTGTTCAATGTTTCTGAGGAATTGAAAAGTGAACTGTGGGATGATGATATGTACGATATAGACCATGACTATTAGGGAAGAACTGTCACTTTGATAAGGAAGAAGGGCTTTGTCTATTGGTTCCTGAGCAGTTATGACCTCGCAACCCCACTCTTCTTTAACAACGTCCCAATCTGTTCAATTGCTTGCCGGTGAATCTAATAGAATTCCTTTCCAGGGCTTTGAGAGGTTCGCTCTTGAAGACCTTAAGATAATGTATGTATTCAAGCGCGTTAGGAGGAAGAAACGGTGAGACGACGGTTTATTTTTTTGGCGTTTATTCTTCCCTTTCTCCTGGGAGCAGGAGTACCGGTTTTTGGAGAAGAAGGGTTCGTTGAAGAGTGGCTGGTTCTGGGAGTTTTTTCTTACCAGGAAGGGAAGGAGCGTCTGGCCGTCGATTTTCTCGGAAGAGAACAGGAGGTTGTTCCATACGACGGTGCGGTCACGGCTGGCAGAAGGTGGAAGAGGATGCACGTTGACCGCAAGGGCAAGCTGGACTTTGTTGCTTCCGGCGATTTCGGCAATACAGAAAATACCGTCTGTTACGCCCACACTTTTTTAAAGAGCCCGATAGAACGAAACGCGCTCCTTCTTGTCGGCAGCGACGATGCGGTCAAGATCTACGTGAATGGCATCGAAGTTCACTCCCGCGAGGTGGCCCGGGGGTGGCGGCCCGATCAGGATACGGTCTTGGTCCGAATGGGCGCCGGCTGGAACCGCATACTGGCCAAGGTGGCCAATGGTGTGGGAGACTTCGCTCTGTCGGTGCGCTTGGTCGACGAGCAAGGGGGACCGCTCCCTCATATCCAATTTCAAGCCGGCAACCCGGTGGGTGAAGGCCCCTTTGAGACGGTCCGCGTCAGCCCCTGGCTTCGGGTGAAGGAGGCCTCCTTCTCCGAGTTCACCTTGAAGGAGGAAAACCTCCGGCTTGCTTTGGACGTCACGGTTGGAAACCTGGGCACTCTGTGTCCGAAAAGGGCTATCCTTCACGTCCAAGAAAGGCCCGACGAGCCACGGGTTGCCCCCCGCCAGCTTGAGATGAGGTCCTATCCTGAGGAGACCCTCCGGTTCAATTTCACGGCGACTGAAATCTCTCAATTGGCGCAGAGTACATCTAAACTCGAAATCGAGATCGAATGGGATGGTGAGAGAAACGGACTCGCCGTTGAACTCGTACCTCTGGATATCCTGAGCCTGCTCTTTGCGGGCGTCGATGTTGAAGGGTGGCAATATAAACGGGGTATAATTGGAGCGATCGAGCGGGTTGACCTGCGTTCGTCAGATTGGGCAGTCTACACCGAGGGAGCCGAAATTGATACGACTCATAGAGCAGTGGCTTTCGGTGTAACCATTGGCGTGCCCCCGGAACTCTCAACCTATCCGTTAGCTCTGGAGCTGGGAGACTTGCTTGGAACGAAGAGGACTTTCATCAACGGCATTGAAGAACCTATCTCCGAAGAGAGAGTGTCGGTCACGAGCTCTGCCCAATTTGGAGAAACTTTCACCGTCGTTGTGGAAGTGAGGGATTTTCAGGCTCCCCTCTGTCTTGATCCAAAACTGGTGCCGGTTAGCGATGATTTCAACAAACTGACCACCAATGCAAAATGGGCGGCGGTTTTTACCAGAGACGCCATTCAACTGGGGGATGAGGCAAAGTCAGAGCTGCTCGTAACGGCTCTCGAGCTCGATAAATCTGAGTTTTACCGACTGCTTGAAGAAGAGAACAGGTACATCTTGTCCACCTCCCCGGAGATAAAGGCCAACACACTTCATGTGGTGGGCAACGCCCATATCGACATGGCCTGGCTGTGGCCCTGGTCGGAGACAGTGGAGGTCTGCAGCACTACGTTTGCGCGGGCCCTTCAGCATATAGAAGAGTATCCTGACTTCGTTTATGCTCAGAGTCAGGCCCAAGCCTACGTCTGGATGGAAGAGAACTACCCCGAGCTATTCGAGGAGATACGAAGAAGGGTTGAAGATGGGCGATGGCTCATTGTCGGCGGGACGTGGGTGGAGCCCGACAACAACCTTCCCAGTGGGGAGTCCCAGGTCCGCCAGATTCTGTACGGGAAACGGTATTTCCAGGAGAAGTTCGGTATCGATGTGAAAATCGCCTGGATTCCGGACTCCTTCGGCTTTGCCTGGACGCTCCCCCAGATCTATCGGAAGTCCGGGTTCAGGTACTTCATCACCCAGAAGCTGACGTGGAATGACACGAACGAGTTTCCGTACAAAGTGTTCTACTGGCAGAGCCCTGATGGTAGTCAGCTCTTCTCCTACTTTCCGTATACGTACGTTCACGATCTCAGACCTGAGAGGTTGGCCTCCCACTTTGTTGATTACGAGGAACGCACCGGGTTGAAGGATCAACTTGTTTTGTACGGTGAGGGTGATCACGGTGGAGGGCCGTCGGAGGAGATGATCGAGCGAGTTGCCCAGCTATGGGAGATAGATACATTTCCCACGGTCATCCACGACACCCCTTTGAACTTTATGAAGAGAGTGGAGGAAGATGGCCCTGCCCTCCCGGTGTGCAACGACGAGCTTTATTTAGAGTACCACCGAGGCTGCTACACCACCCAGGCCCGGATCAAGAAACGGAACCGACGATGCGAGGCCCTTCTGGAGACGGCCGAAAAGTTCGCCTTCTTCTCTCAATTAGAGTATCCCAGTCAGAAACTCGAAGATGCCTGGAAGAGGGCGCTCTTTAACCAATTTCACGACATCCTTCCCGGCTCCAGCATCTCCGAAGTGTACGTCGATGCCAACAGGGACTACGATCTGATTGAAGAGTCCGTGGAGGGGGTGCTCAACCGTTCGCTCAGGGAGATATGTGGGAGAATCGAAACTGAGGGAGAAGGCACACCGGTTGTCGTCTTCAACCCCCTCTCTTGGTTGAGGGACGACGCTGTTGAAGTTGGGCTCCCCGAGGAGTTGAGGGGACACATTTCCGTTTTTGACCGCAACGGTCACCGGATACCATCACAGGTGTATGAAGACACACTCATCTTTGTGGCCGAGGACATCCCTTCGATCGGGTACAAGACCTTCTGGTTGAAATCGGAAGATGAACCTAAGGAGAAATCACAACTTCGCACTGGGCGTCACTTCCTCGAAACCCAATTTTACAGAATCGAGATCAATCCGAAAACAGGTAACTGGAGCAGGCTTTTTGATAAGCGGCACATCCGGGAGGTCCTGGAACCTGGCCGGGAGGGTAACGTGCTTCAAGCCTTTGAGGATTTGCCGCAGGCATGGGATGCATGGAACATTGGATATACAGGCAAAATCTGGGATATTGAACAAGTTGAGAGTATTGAGATTGTTGAAAGGGGCCCGGTCAGAGCCAGACTGAGGGTGACCCGCACCTTCGGAAATTCGCGCTTCGTCCAGGACGTTCTCCTTTATGATGGTCTTCCGCGGATCGAGGTCTTCAATGAGGTTGAATGGCACGAGGATCATATCTTGCTGAAGGTTGCTTTCCCCATTAACGTAAAGAGCGATGTTGCCACCTACGAAATTCCCTACGGGACAATTGTCAGACGATCCGTGCCTGTAACCCCTCAGGACAGCGCCAAGTTTGAGGTCTCGGCCCACAAGTGGATCGATCTTTCAGATAGCACTTACGGAGTGAGCCTGCTCAACGACTGCAAATACGGGCACGATGTGAAAGGCAATCTCATGCGTATTACGCTATTCCGTTCCCCCAAGTGGCCCGATCCAAATGCCGACATGGGGCACCACACCTTTACATACTCCCTCTATCCTCACTCAGGGAACTGGCGACAGGCCCTGACACATCGGCGCGGTTACGAGTTGAACTATCCCCTCATTGCGGTGTTAGAATCTCCCCACAGGGGCGATCTACCCTCAAAAGGCTCCTTCGCCACGATCCGTCCTGAAGGTGTTGTCCTCTCAGTCGTCAAAAAGGCCGAGGCCCGGGAGGATCTGGTCCTCAGGTTCTATGAGCTCTTTGGAGAGAAGACCCGAGCTGAGATAGACCTTTCGATGGGGTTTAGAAGTGCCTTCGAAGCGGATCTTTTGGAGAACGTTCAGGCCAAACTTGAGACCAGAGGCAACACAGTCTATCTCCCGACGAATCCTTATGAAATAAAAACGATTACGGTTGAGTTCTAACCCGAACGGAAAATCTCTCGGAATATTCTGGTCAACTGCTTCTGTTTTGGATTTTGAAGGTTCGTATTTGTAACTCTTCAGCTATGCACTGTCATTCCGGCTGAGACAAAACTTTTGAGACGCTATACTAGGTCACAATGAGGGAGGTCGACGGAATGAGCAAACAAACCCCTGGCAAGGTGTTCAGAATGATAGCCGGTCTGGCATTTGGCCTATGGATGGTCGCTTCACCCGGGCGAGGCTTTGAGCGCCTCTTTTGCTGCACTCGAATCGATTACGATGTGGGGGGGAGCCCATTGTTCTGTGTGGCCGAGGATTTTAATAGGGACGGCTGCTCGGACTTGGCAATTGTCAATAAGTCGAGTCAAACAGTCTCTGTGTTGCGAAATGATATGGACGGTACTTTTCAACCGGCTGTGTATTATAGTGTCGGCCCTCGACCATATTTTATCGCGGTGCAGGATTTGAGCGGAGACGGATTTTCAGATCTTGCCGTCACCAATTCAGGGGGTAAGACGGTTTCAGTCTTGCTGAACAGAGGGAACGGCACCTTCAATGAGGCAACCGATTACAACGTGGGGACAGATCCTCGTTTTATAGCGATTGTGGATTTAAACGGCAATGGTTATCCTGATCTGGCCGTGAACAACTGGGAGGGCGGCACCGTCTCCGTACTGATGAATCGAGGGGACGGGACATTTGGGCAGGCAGAAAACTATCCTGTTGGGAGCAGACCGTATTCTCTCACCACCGATGACTTGGACAATGATGGAGCTTGCGATATTGTCACTCCAAATCGTGGATCGAACAACGTCTCTGTTCTCATAAACAGAGGCGACGGGACGTTTGAAGCAGCGGCAAATTATCCCGTGGCGAAGGAGCCCTATTTTGTCGCCTCCGCCGATTTTGATGGTGATGGATACCCAGATTTTGCCGTGACCAATGGAGAGGGCGACAACGTCTCATTGCTTCTAAACGCCGGGGACGGCACGTTTGGACAGCCGGTCAATTATGACGCCGGTTTAGAGCCGTTCTTCATTGCTTCGGAAGATTTCAATGGAGACGGGTATCCCGATGTGGCGGTGACGAATTTGAACAGTGACAATGTTTCAATCTTCATGAATAGAGGAGATGGTACCTTTCAACAGGCGCACAATATTGATGTCGGCAATCGGCCTTATTTCCTTCTCATCCCAGACATCGATAACAATGGACATTTCGATATCATTGTAACGAATCGAGTGAGCAATGAAATATCTGTGGTGAAGAATGACGGCAACGGGGGCTTTGAAACGCCTATACACTATACAGTTGGAGTCTGGCCCCTCTTCTTAGTGAGCGGGGATTTCAACGGCGACGGTAGTCCTGATGTAGCCGTGACAAACGAGGGTGGCAACAGCCTCTCCGTACTCACAAACGATGGTGAGGGGAGCTTTCAGTCTCGTCTTGGTTACGCAGTCGGGGAAGACCCAGGAGCCTTTCTTTCCGAAGATTTCGACAGCGATGGATCGTACGATCTGGCAATAGCCAATGGGGGGAGCAGCGATCTGTCTGTGCTGTTGAACACCGGGAATGGTCGCTTTGAGGGAAAAAGGGACTACGATGTTGGAGTCGATGCTCATTCCCTCATCGGCGTGGACCTCAATGGCGACGAGGCATTGGACATTGTGACGGCCAATCGAGGGAGTAGTAACCTCTCCGTCCTTGTGGGCAATGGGGATGGAACGTTCCAGGAGACGCACAACTACGCGATCGGTGGCGAGCTGCACTCAGTGGTTGCTGAAGATTTTGACGGGGATGGGGGTAGGGATCTTGCGGTGTCCAATAGAAGTGGGAACAGCGTCGCTCTACTTCGAAATATCGGAGCAGGTCGGTTCGAGAAGACGGCGGAGTACCCGGTCGGAGATGGACCGACTCACCTGAGGGCAGTGGATCTGGATGGGAATGAGACCGTCGATCTGATCGTAATCAACAGCAACAGCGGGGACCTCTCCGTTCTTCTGAATACCGGAGATGGTACGTTTCAAGGGGCGATCAACTACCGCGTAGGTGAGGTCCCGTCCGCTCTCATTGTTCAGGATCTGGATGGCGATGGCGACCAGGATGCGGTCGTCTCCAATCGGGGAAGCGGCAGCGTTTCTGTTCTCAGAAACGGAGGTGATGGTGCGTTCGAAGATATCGTTTTGTACACTGTTGGAGAAAAGCCCTCTTTCATCGAGGCCGCAGACTTGGACGGTGACAGCGATGGCGATTTAGTGGTGGTCAATTATTTCAGTGACGACGTCGCTGTCTTATTGAACGCTGGGGATGGAACCTTCCGGGATGCGCTCCGTTACCCTGTCGGAGTCTGGCCATATAGCGCCGTGGCCGAAGACTTGGATGAAGATGGGGATCGAGACCTGGTGGTGACAAATTCCAACAGCGGCAATGTGTCGGTCCTTTTGAACGCTGAAGGCGGAACTTTTCAGGAAACGGTCGACTACGGAGTAGGTCAGGAACCGACAGTCCTGCTGACGAGGGATTTTGACGGCGACGGGGACGGTGACCTGGCGGTGGTCAATGCCAAGAGCAACACGGTGACAGTTCTGTTCAATACGAGCTCCGATTATTTGTGCGGGTTAAAGGGCGATGTCAATGATGACATTCGCATCAATGTGCTTGACGTGGTTCTCTGTGTCAGAATCATCATTGGGGTTGATGAACCTGACGGATGTGAATTCTGGCGCGCCGACTGCAACAGCAGCGGGGAGATAACGGTGGCCGACGTCACGGCCATTGTCAACAAAGTACTCCGGCCGTGAGGGGGAGAAATATTGAGAAGAGAAGACGAGGTAAAATCGGCCCACCAATGCCGATTTGTGGAATGGAGGAGAGCCCTTTCCGGATATTCCCAAAGAGCCTTGATCGAGCGGAGCAAAAGTTGAAGGGACTGTTCTTGAGGTTGTTGACGATTATGATGATGGCGGCAACGATTGTGTTCGTATTAGTCCCCCACACCCTGTCCGGCATCAATGCCAAGAACGGGGTCATAAAAGCAACGTGCGATGAATCGCTGGGCTCGGAGACTTCAGGAGAACCCGACAGTTCGAGGTTAAACGTCTATCGGATAGTTGTGGACTCGGTAAATCATGTTAATTATGGCTTAGGTTATCCGATAACATATAAGTTCTCGTATCCATCCGGCTCGAGCAATCTTACCGTTCAGTATTGCCATTCTTTTCCGTTTTGTTGGAATGAGTTGGCGAGAAAGAACAGCTCGGATCTTTTCAACGGGATTGAAGCGGCGCGGTTTGACACAGCCAACAGTAATGTCTACATAAGTGTTGCTTTCAGTAGTGGGAGCGACACCACATACGTGAGGCTCGCAGACGGAGCCGACGATCCCGTAAGCATGAGTTTCATTGAGATCCCCGAATATTATGACGGCCGAAAGGCGGTGGTAACGATCACTCTGGACGACTGGGGCAGAACTCAGGCCGATGAGGGCTCTTTCTTGGCAGCGGCCGCCGCGCTCAAAGATGCTAAGCTGTGGTGGACACCAGGGATAATCACCCGGGGCTTCCACGACGAGGGGAACATGGAACCCACCTGGGACAGTGTCCAGGCCGTGATTGATCGAGGTTTTGTGGAACCTGGGTGCCACAGTGCGAACCATTATATGCCCCACGAGAAAGGATATATTTTGAATCTGGAAATCGATTCTGCCAGAGCCGACATCATAGATAACCTGGACCTTCCAGATTTCATGAAGAGAGCGGATCGGGAATACTTGTGGGCATGGATTCAGCCTCACGGAGAAACAGCCGATTCGATCAGGAAAAGGTTGGGCCATCTCCACTTTTTAGCTGATAGAGATTTTTCGACTTCAGAACATCAATATTCATGGACGTCTTGGGTAGCAGCCGATTCTTTGTACGAGGAATCCTATTTTAGTGGGCTTTGGGAGTTGAAAAGCGAGGAAGAGCTGAATGGCTATTTTGACACCGCATACGATCAGGGTGGTATCTATCACGGTGCAGGGCACCCCGTACGTCTGGATTGGTCTGATGGTGGAAAGCTCCAGAATCACATAGACCATATCAAGGGGAGAAAGGATGTCTGGTACGTGGGCTGGGGGGCGCTGTATATGTATCATTTCGTGGCCACAAGGGGCATTGTCTCGGTTGCCCCTGTCAGTGAAGATACTACCCGACCCGAGCTTTGTGGCGACGTGAACTGCGATGGCCAGATCACTCCCGGCGATGCATTGTGTGCTTTCTGGCGTTACATCCTGGGCCACTTTCAATCAGAATGCGAATGTGAATACTCAGAGATGACTGCTGGAATAAACTGTGACGGTCAGATCACCCCTGGCGATGCCCTCTGTATCGTCTGGAGATACATTCTTGGCGATT